>CAVFRF010000045.1:0-32481 GCA_963624975.1 Bacteroidaceae bacterium | reverse complement strand
CCGTCGCAGAAGGCCTTCAGCACCTCGATGGCTGCATCTCCGGCAATCAGCTCCTGCTCATGGTGAAGGATTTCGATGCAACGGGATTCTCGACCGACGAGACCTTCATGACCAACGCCGACGTGCCCACGATTGCGCTCGAAGGCCTGATCGACAACGCCGCAAACCCCTTTACCGGCAAGGCGATAAGCAGCGACGAGAAGACCGCGCATAAACAGCACGTCTACGAGTCGTTCTCGTACAACATCGGCGATAACGCAGGCACCACATTCGTGGAAGACGGAATCTGGTTCTCGGTTTCCGACGACATGCGCGACAAGGACAACTGGACGCAGATCAACGCACCGGCGCAGTAGCCGCGGGTTCGAGGCCGCGGTGCTATGCAGCCTGGTAGCTACTTGGCATCGGCCCAGGTGGGGCCGTACGACACCGACACGCTCATGGGCACGTCGAGGCTCACGATGCCCTCCATCTCCTCTTTCACGAGCTTGGAGAGCTTCTCCACCTCGTCCATCGGGCAGCTGAAGTCGAGTTCGTCGTGGATCTGCAGCATCATCACCGATTGCAGCCTTTCGTCGTGCAAGCGCCTCGCCACTGCCACCATGGCCATCTTGATGATGTCGGCCGCGCTGCCCTGCATCGGGTGGTTCATGGCCACGCGCTCCCCTGCTTGTCGTTGCACAGCGTTGGACGACAGCACTTCGGGCACATGGCGCTTTCGGCCGAACATCGTCTCGACGTATCCCTTCGAGCGGGCCTGCTCTATGAGGGAGTCGAGATACACCTTCACGTCCGGATACGCCTCGAAGTAGCGGTCGATCATGCCCTGCGCTTCTTTGACGGGTATCGAAAGCGACCTCGACAAGCCGAAAGCCTGCTGGCCGTACACGATGCCGAAGTTCACGGCCTTGGCGCGCGACCGCAGGTCGGGCGTGACCTCGTCCACGGATATGCCGAAGATGCTCGCTGCAGTGGATGCATGAAAGTCGCTACCGTGGCGGAACGCATCTATCAGCCCCTGGTCGCCCGAAAGCTGCGCCAGCAGCCTAAGCTCGATCTGCGAGTAGTCGGCGGAAAGGAAGACCGCGCCCTCGCTTGACTCGCGCATTGCCTTGTAGGGCACGAACGCGGTGCGAATCTGCCTGCCAAGCTCGGTGCGCACGGGGATGTTCTGCAGGTTGGGGTCGGAAGACGACAGCCTGCCCGTGGCCGCGATGGTCTGGTTGAACGTCGTGTGGATGCGATTGTCGCCACGAAGGTCAAGCGGCAGCGTATCCAGGTAGGTGCTCTTGATCTTGCTGAGTTCGCGGTACTCCAGCACAAGGCCCGGCACCGGGTGCTTAGATGCCAGGCTCGACAGCACCGAGGCATCGGTGGAATACCCCGACCTGGTCTTCTTCTTGGCGGGAAGCCCAAGCTTCTCGAAAAGGATGTGCGAGAGCTGCTTTGGCGATGCGATGTTGAAGGTCTCGCCCGCAAGGTCGTACACCTGCTGCGAAAGCTCGTCCATCTTGGCGCCGAGCTGAGCCGAAAGCTCGTGCATACGGTCGACGTCGATTTCAAGTCCTGCACGTTCAAGCGCTACCAGCACGGGAACCAACGGCATGTCGATGTCGCGGTAGCAGGCCTTCGACGAATCCTCGTCGAGCTTGGCGTCCATCGCTTCGCGAAGGCGCAGCATCGCGTCCACCCGCAATGCCAGGTCATCTTCGGAAAGGCTTGGCTGCGGTTGGCCGCGTTTGGCCTTCTCGGGAGCTTTGATGCGCTCCCCCAGATATTCGTAGGCCAGATACTCTATGCCGTAGTCCGAGCGCGACGAATCCAGCAGATATGCAGCCAGGGTGAGGTCGAACAGCCGCGATGCGTCGACATCGCAAACATCGATGCATGCGCTTTCGGCGGAGTCCTTGGGCACAAGCACCTGCAAGAGTTCCTTGGCATCCATGCACACGATGCTGCAGGACTCGAAGAGCGCGAGGAGCGCCTCGCGAACCGAATCGTCGTCGTCGAACACGCAGGCCTTGTCGCCGATGCCCACGACGAGCTTGTTCGAAGAACCGAAGAGCTGGTCGGTGCCGGTTACCTCGTGCCAGGCCGAAGCCCATCCGCCGTCACCGTCGCAGAAGGCCTTCAGCACCTCGATGGCTGCATCTCCGGCAATCAGCTCCAGCGGCTCCCTCTCTACCTGAGGGGCAGCTTCTCCACCTGTGCCGCCGCTCTTGGCATCTTGCATCGCGAGCAGCTTGGACACGTGCGCGTTGATTCCGATCTTGTGGAAGCCGGCGATGAGCTTGTCGGGGTCGAACGAGGGGAACTCCACCGAGTCGAGGTCGATATCCAGGTCGAGGTCGCGAACGATGGTCGCGACCTGGCGTCCGGCAAATAGAACGTCCACGTTCTCCTCGATGTTGGTACGCGTCTTTCCCTTTAGCTCGCCAGCATGCTCGACGATGCCCTCTGCCGAGCCGTACTGCTGCAGCAGCTTGGCGGCCGTCTTCTCGCCTATGCCGGGCACTCCGGGGATGTTGTCGGAAGGGTCTCCCTTGAGCGCGATGTAGTCGGGCACCAGCTCGGGGCCGATGCCGTAGCGCTCCTTCACCTCGTCGGGACCGTACACCACCACGTCCGACAGGCCCTTCTTGGTGGCCACGATGCGCGTGTGCTCGCTGGCGAGCTGGAAGGCATCGCGGTCTCCCGTAACCAGCAGGGTCTCCACGCCCTGGGCATCGCCGCGTGCGGCGAGCGTGCCCAGAATGTCGTCGCCCTCCCAGCCAGCGAGCTTGACGACGGGGATGTTCATGGCTCCCAGCAGCTCCTCTATGAGCGGGAACTGCTCCTTGAGGTCGGGATCTGTTGGTGGACGCTGGGCCTTGTACTTCTGGATGGCATCGAACCTAAACTGCGGGATGCCGGCATCGAAGGCGCAGATCACGGCATCGGGCGAGAACTCCTCGATCATCTTCACCAGCATCGACACGAAGCCGAACACGGCGTTGGTGTGCGTGCCGTCGGGAGCCATCATGTAGGTTGGCACGGCATGAAACGCCCTGTGCATAAGGCTGTTGCCGTCGATTACCGCTATGCGCCTTGCAGCATTCTCCATATGAGCTTCCCGTTCTCCATGTCCCGATTCGTCGTTTCCCGCAAAAGTCGCAGCGCTGCCGCGCAGCATATAGCCCGAGCTAGTAGCTCCACAGGTAGCCCACGCCGCGCACCGTCTTGAGATACTGGGCGAGGTCGGGGCCGAGCTTGGCGCGGATACGCCTCACATGCACGTCCACCGTGCGCGAGCCGCCATAGTAGTCGAAGTCCCACACGCGGCTCAGCAGGGCGTCTCGCGAATACGTGTGCCCCGGATGCGTGACCAGGAAGGCCAGCAGCGCGTATTCCAGGTAGGTGAAGTCCACCGGCTCGTCGCCGATCTTGACCTGGTAGGTCGACAGGTTGATGGTGAGCGAGCCCTGCCGGATGAAGTCGTTGGACCCGATTTCCTCCCCCGGCCACATGAGCCGGCGGATTCTTGCCGCGAACTCCTCGTCGCTTGCGGTGCGGCACACGAAGTCGCAGGGTATCTGCACCGGAAGCCGGAGGCTCGACAGCACGTCGTTGTCCATCACCAGCAGCATCGCGAATTCGCCCTCGTCGGAAATCGTGCCCTCGTTTTCGGTGAGCACCTCCAGGTCGTCGCTTCCAACGTCGGCCACCAGCAGGTCGAAGTCGTCGGAGAAGTGCCCGCGCATAGCCTCGGCGAAGCTCTTGTGCGCGAACACGAGCTTGGCCTCGATGGTCTCGCACACATTTTCGAGCCTCTTGACCAGCGAGGGCTGCACCGTGTACGCCATCATCGTCTTGGGATGCATCGTATGGCCTCCTTACAAGACGGAGAGGAGAGCGTCCCTCTCCCACTGGGTCACGGTCTTGTTGTACTTCGCGCATTCGGCGCGCTTGGCAGCGAGGGTGTAGTCGAAGATGTGGTCGCCCAGAAGCTCGCGCATGAAGTCCGAGCCCTCGAAGATGTCGAGCGCGTCGGACAGCGTGGCAGGCAGCTCCCCGATGCCCCGGCTGGCGAGCTGCTCGCGGCTCATGCCCGAAAGGTCCACGCCGTCGCAGGGGTCGGGCAGCTCCAGCTCGTCCTCGATGCCCTTGAGACCTGCGGCGATCGTGGCCGCGAACGCCAGGTAGGGGTTGGCCGCCGGATCTGGGCTGCGCAGCTCCGCTCTCGACGATGCCTCGTCGCCCGGCCTGTATGCCGGAATCCTCACCATAGCCGACCTGTTGGACTTGCCCCATGCGATGAACCTCGCCGTCTCCTTGCTCGAGGCTAGCCTCTTGTAGGAGTTCACGTACTGGTTGGTGATCGCGGCGAACTCCGGCGCATACTTGAGCATGCCGGCGATGTAGTGCCGAGCTGTCTTGGAAAGTCCCAGCCCGCTCATATCGGCCCTGTCATAGAACACGTTGTCGCCGTCGCGGTTGAACAGCGAGTGGTGCAGGTGCATTCCGCTGCCGTTGAAGTCTTCGCGAGGCATCGGCATGAAGGTCGCGTACACGCCATGCAGCAGCGCCGTCTCCTTCACCACCAGCCTATAGGTCATCACCGCATCGGCCATCGAGAGCGCGTCGGCATGCCTCAGGTCTATCTCCTGCTGCGATGGCGAGAATTCGTGGTGAGAGTACTCCACCGGTATCGACATCTTCTCGAGGGTGAGGATGGTGTCGCGCCTCATGTCGCTTGCGTGGTCGGCGGAGGTGAGGTCGAAGTATCCGGCCGTGTCCACCGGCTCGGTGCCCTGGTCGTCCTTGAAGTAGTAGTACTCGAGTTCGGCCCCGATGTTGGCCGTATATCCCATCGACTTGGCCTTGGCCACCACTTTCTCGAGCACATGGCGAGGGTCGCCGTCGAAGGGATTGCCGTCCGGGGTGCCGATGCGGCAGAACATGCGCGCCACGCCGTTGGTCTTGGGCCTCCAGGGCAGCACCTGGAACGTGCTGGCGATGGGGTATGCCAAGATGTCGGACTCCTGCACGCGCGAGAATCCCGACACCGACGACCCGTCGAATCCGATGCCGTTTTCCAGCGCGTTCTCGATTTCGGAGTTGGTGAGCGCTAGCGACTTGAGGTTGCCCAGCACGTCCGTGAACCACAGGCGTATGAAGTGGATGTCCCTCTCCTCCACCTGCTTGAGCACGTAGTCTTTGTCGTTGAGCATATGGCGCACCGCCTTCGCATGTCGTTGGGATCGACTGCGCCCGTATGCGAGCCGCAGTCTGCCGTTAATAATACACTTGAATATAGATGCGTTTTGTTTCCCATCCGTTACCAGAACTAAAACCAATCGAAAACTTCTCGAAACATTGCGGGCGTAACTTGTGGCTTGTAGGAGGACGCAGGGCAGATGCGAGAAGGCCTCCAGGGTCTTCGCAAATTAGAATGAGTGTTGCCTCCACTAGTAGAAAGGTGCGATAAGGATGCCAACGATTTCGGAGAACTACGGCAAGAAGGTGTTCAACGACCACGTGATGCAGGAGCGCCTCCCAAGCGTGACCTACAAGGCGCTGCGCTCGGCCATCGATAACGGCGAGAAGATCAGCGTAGAGGTTGCCAACGTGGTTGCCCATGCTATGAAGGAATGGGCCATCGAGCAGGGCGCCACCCACTTCACCCACTGGTTCCAGCCCCTGAGCGGCGTGACCTCCGAGAAGCACGACAGCTTCCTAGACCCTTCCGACGACGGGCGCGCGATGCTGTCGTTCTCGGGCAAGGAGCTTATCCAGGGCGAACCCGACGCATCTAGCTTCCCCTCGGGCGGCCTTCGCGCCACGTTCGAGGCAAGGGGCTATACCGCGTGGGATCCCACCAGCTACGCGTTCATCAAGGACGACGTGCTGTGCATTCCCACCGCATTCTGCAGCTACACCGGAGAGGCGCTCGACAAGAAGACGCCGCTGCTTCGCTCCATGGAGGCAGTGGGCAGCCAGGCCGAGAGGGTTCTGGACCAGTTCGGCGAGAACATCGGCAAGGTCTACACCTTCGTGGGTCCCGAGCAGGAGTACTTCCTGGTCAAGCGAGACGACTACAAGAAGCGCATCGACCTCGTGCTCACCGGACGCACGCTGTTCGGCTGCTCGCCTTGCAAGGGCCAGGAGCTTGAAGAGCACTACTTCGGCAACATCCGCCCCAGGGTGTCGCGCTACATGAAGGAGCTTGACAACGAGCTGTGGGAGCTGGGCGTTCCCGCTCGCACCAAGCACAACGAGGTCGCCCCTTCGCAGCACGAGCTGGCTCCCATCTACCAGGCCGCCAACGTGGCAATCGACGCCAACCTCGTGACCATGGAGATGATGAAGACCATCGCGTTCCGCCACGAGCTTGTGTGCCTGCAGCACGAGAAGCCCTTCACCGGCGTTAACGGCAGCGGCAAGCACAACAACTGGTCGATCGGATCGAAGACCGTCAACCTGCTCGACCCCACCGACCACCCTGGCAAGAACCTGCGCTTCCTGGTGTTCCTGTCGGCAGTGATCGAGGCCGTGTACAAGTACCAGGACCTGCTGCGCGCCTCCGTGGCCACCGCTGGCAACGACCTGCGCCTGGGCGCCAACGAGGCTCCTCCGGCGATCGTCTCGATCTTCCTGGGCGACGACCTCAACGCTCTGGTGCAGTCGCTCATCGACGGCGTGGAGTACAAGGAGACCCCCGAGGGCCACATGGACCTGGGCGTCACGGTGATCCCCGACATCAAGCAGGACAACACCGACCGCAACCGCACTTCCCCGTTCGCCTTCACCGGCAACAAGTTCGAGTTCCGCATGCCCGGCTCGGCAGTGAACCTCGCCGATGCCAACTACGTCCTCAACACCGCAGTGGCCAAGTCGCTCAAGACCTTCGCCGACATCATGGAGAAGGCCGACAACAAGAAGGCGGCTGCCTACGACCACGTGGTCGAGGTTCTCAAGGAGTGCCAGAACGTCATCTTCAACGGCAACGGCTATAGCGACGAGTGGAAGGAAGAGGCTGCACGCCGCGGCCTGTACAACCTGCCCAGCACGCCCGATGCCCTGCCTGCCCTCATGGAGGACAAGAACATCGCCCTCTGCGAGGAGATGGGCGTGCTCTCCCGCGTCGAGATCGAGAGCCGCTACAACGCCAAGGTCGAGCAGTACTCCAAGGTCGTGAACATCGAGGCCCTCACCATGGTGAGCATGGCCAAGACCATGTACATTCCCGCCGTGAGCAAGTTCTCGGGCGAGATTGCAAGCTCGCTGGCCTCCAAGAAGAGCCTGGGCTTCGCATGCAGGGGCGAGGAGCAGCTGCTCGAGAAGCTGAGCGCCGGCCTCACCAAGATCGCCGATGCCACCGACGAGCTGGAGGCGAAGGACATCGCCGCCAAGGCCATCGAGGACGATCTTGCCCGCGCCAAGGCCTATCACGAGTCGGTGATTCCCGCCATGGAGAACCTCCGCGAGGCCGTGGACAGCATGGAGATGATCTGCCCCGAGGAAGAGTGGCCCGTGCCCAGCTACAACAGGATGCTGTTCTACAGCACCAACAGCTGCGCCAGGAAGTAACCCTTCCGCCCGCATAGAGCTTTTCGAAGCCCGCGCATCCCAAGAGTTGCGCGGGCTTCTTTTTGCGCAATTGACGATGTTAGCCGCGGATTAAACGGTAGCGTGGACTTGCCAAGTACTAAAATGCTTTTAGCAGTCTCAATGCGAGAGTGCTAATTCTTCTAACACACGACGGGATGCGACTCCGATGGCGCGCATTCGCGGCAGCTCAGCATCCCGCTCGATAGACGAAAGGAAGTGCGCATGCGCAAGTTCAAGGCCGAGAGCCAGAAGCTTCTGGACCTCATGATCAATTCCATCTACACCAACAAGGAGATTTTCCTGCGCGAGCTGATCTCAAACGCGTCGGACGCGGTAGACAAGCTCTACTTCAAGAGCCTCACCGATACCAGCATCCAGCTGGCCAAGGACGACCTCAGGATCCTCGTCACCCCCGACGAGGAGAAGCGCACCCTCACCATCAGCGATACCGGCATCGGCATGGACTCCGACGAGCTGGAGCAGAACCTCTCCACCATCGCGCATTCCGGCAGTCAGGAGTTCAAGGCCGAAAACGCCGACAGCCAGGGCGGCGACGTGGACATCATCGGACAGTTCGGCGTGGGCTTCTACTCCGCCTTCATGGTAGCCAGCCAGATCGACGTGATCACGAGGCCCTACGGCAGCGAGAAGGCGTGGAAGTGGTCGAGCACCGGCGTCGAGGGCTACACCATCGAGGAGTGCGAGAAGGAGGGCCACGGCACCGACATCGTGCTCACGCTCAAGCCAGACACCGACGACGAGAACTACAGCGACTACCTGAACGAATACACGATCCGCTCGCTGGTGCGCAAGTACAGCGATTACGTGCGCTACCCCATCCAGATGGAGGTCACGCTCGAGCGCGCCAAGCCCAAGCCTGAAGACGCAGGCGACGACTACAAGACGGAGTACGAGGAGTACACCGAGCTGCAGACTCTCAACTCCATGATCCCCATCTGGAAGCGCAGCCGCGGCGAGGTGACCGACGAGGAATTCAACGAGTTCTACAAGGCCACGTTCCACGACTTCGACGACCCGGCCAAGGTCGTGAAGTTCAGCGCCGAGGGCACCATATCCTACGACGCGCTGCTGTTCGTGCCGGCCAACAAGCCCTTCGACTTCTACACCACCGACTACAAGAAGGGCCTTGCGCTCTACAGCTCGGGCGTGATGATCATGGACAAGTGCGAGGACCTCGTGCCCGACTGCTTCAGCTTCGTGCGCGGCATCGTGGACAGCCAGGATCTCTCGCTCAACATCTCGCGCGAGACGCTGCAGCAGGACAGGCAGCTCCGCGCAATCGAGCGCAGGATCGAGAAGAAGATCAAGTCGGAGCTTTCCGACATGATGAAGGACGAGCGCGAGAAGTACGAGGCGTTCTTCAAGAACTTCGGCCGCGTGATGAAGTACGGCATCTACTCGAGCTACGGCCAGCAGAAGGAGCTGCTCGAGGACCTGCTGATCTTCTACTCCGCCAAGCAGCAGCGCATGGTGTCGCTGGCGGAGTACGTGGAGTACATGGCCGAGGGGCAGGAGTCGATCTACTTCGCCGCGGGCGAAAACGTCGAGATTCTGGGCAAGATGCCCATCGTCAAGTCGGTGCTCAAGAAGAGCTACGACGTGCTGCTATGCACCGAGGAGGTCGACGAGTTCTGCTTCACGATGATGCACGAGTACTCCGAGAAGCATTTCAAGAACGTCGCCGCCGGTGACCTCGACCTTCAGACCGAAGACGAGAAGAAGGAAGCCGAAGAAGTCGCCGAGCAGAACTCGAGCCTGTTCGATGCCATGAGCGAAGCGATAGGCGACGGCGTGAGCAAGGTCACGGTGTCGTCCAGGCTCTCCGACGAGCCGGTGTGCCTGGTGGCCGAAGGACCCGTCTCGCTGGAGATGGAGAAAGTCTTCGCCACCAATCCCGGCAACGAGGGCGTCAAGTCGCAGCGAGTGCTGGAAGTCAACCCCAACCATCAGATCTTCGCGACGCTCAAGGCCGCGCACGACGCAGGCGACTCCGAGAAGGTGGCGCTGTTCTCGAAGGTGCTGTTCGACCAGGCGCTGCTGATCGCCGGCCTCCCGATCGAGGACCCGGTGGAGTACGCCCAGAACGTCTGCAAGCTTATGAAGTAGCCCGTTGGCAGCAACCAAGGATTTCCGCTATCGCACACCGCTTATATGTGCGTGAGATATGTCATTGGCGCTAAATTGAGGTTCTGCCTTCGCTCGCACGCCAAAGTGCAAAATCGCGCCGTATAGTTGAGGTTTTGCCTCCGCGCGCACGCGCATTCGTATCACGGAGCAGATTTAGACAAAGAAATAGGTCGAGATAATGGACATTTGTTCATTATCTCGACCTATTTTGTTCTTCAAATTGCCCGATATGGCAATCGAGCCCATCATATGCCGTGCTCGAAAAGGCAGAAATCCATTTTCGGGGCAGGAATACGCCTTTCACCTTGCAAGCGAAGGCAAAACCTCAAAAATGCGACGAGCCTTCTTCTACTCCTCTTGAGCTGGTTACTCGTAGTCGGCCCTCAAAGCCTTGAAGGCCGCGCGAGAGCCTTCGATCACTTCCTTGGAAACGCAGTAGCCCAGACGCACCCAACCCTTGCAACCGAAGCTGTCGGAAGGCACGATCAGAAGCTCGTGCTCCTTGGCCTTGTCGGAGAATGCCTGTGCATCGGGCTCCAGGGCCTTCATCCACAGATAGAAGGCGCCCTGCGGAGCGATGTACTCGAAGCCGAACTCGTCGAGCATCGCGGTGAGGAGCCGTCTGTTCTCGCGATAGGCCTCCACGTCGGTCTGCTCGTCCACGCAACGTTCGATGAGAAGCTGCATCAACGCCGGCGCGCATACGTAGCCCAGCGCCCTGCCCGAGCCGCACACGGCGGTGTACACGCGACGCGCGTCGGTGACGCTGTCGGGCACCAGCACGTATCCGATGCGCTCGCCCGGCATGCTGAACGACTTGGACCATGAGTAGCACACCAGCGTGTTGTCGTAGATGCTGGGCACCCAGCTGGGCTTGCATTCTGCGTCGAAGAAGATCTCGCGATAGGGTTCGTCGGAGATGAGGAAGATCGGATGTCCCAGCTCGGCGGACTTGCGCTCGAGCATCTGCGCGAACTCCTCGAGGTTCTCGCGCGTGTACACCACGCCCACGGGGTTGTTGGGGCTGTTGATGATCACCGCGGAGGTGCGCTCGTTGATGGCCGCCTCCACAGCCGGCACGTCGATCTGGAAGTCGCTCTCACGGGCCAGCACCTCGACGCACTTGGCCTCGGCATGCGCGATCCAGGTAGCGTATTCGGGGAAGTACGGCGCGATCACGATCACCTCGTCGCCTTTGTTGGTGATGGCCCCGATGCTTGCATCGAGCGAAGCCGCAGCGCCCATGGTGAGGTAGAGGTTGTCGGCGGTGTAGGCTGTGCCGAACCTCTTGTTGAGGTTGTCGGCGATGGCCGTGCGCGTGGAGGCGAGACCCTGTGCAGCAGTATAGCCGTGGAGCTTCTGCGCCGGCATATCGGCTAGCTCCCTCAAGGTGTCGGCGATGGCAGCGGGAGCCGGCACCGAAGGGTTGCCGAGGCTGTAGTCGAAGACATTGTCGTCGCCTATCTGCGCCTTGCGCTCGAGGCCGTATGCAAAAAGCTCCCTGATAGCCGACGGCTGTGCTCCGAAGGCGTAGCTGGTTTCGTTGATCATGTGCTCGCTCCCCTTCCAGAAATACTTACAGGTCCTTGCCCATCCAGATGTGTTCCATGAACTCGTCGTAGTCTATCTCGCCGTGCTCCACATAGCCGTTCTTGTGATAGAAAGGCAGCTTGTTGTACTGCGCATGCAGCTCCACATGGTTGCCGCCGGCCAGAGCCACCTCGGCCTCGCCGACTCCCAGGAGCATGCTGCCAAGACCCTTGCCGCGCATCGACTTGGCAACGGTGATCCTGCCGATGGTCCAGGTACCATCGTGGTCGGCTTCGCTGGGCGTGCCGTCCTCTTCCACGGGAAAATACCTCAGGCAGCCAACGCACTCGCCGGTGCTGTCGTACGCGGCGATATGGCGCACTACCGGCAGCTTGTCCACGTCTTCGATGTCGTACGAGAAGCCCTGCTCGTTCATGAACACCTCGATGCGCAGCTTTGCGCAGTCGTCGAAGTTGTCGCTGTAGCTAAGGGTGATCTCGAGCTCCTCGGTCGCGGAATCCTCCACTTGGGCCTCCTTGGGTCGCTTGAATGTTTAAGAAAAAAGCCAGCCGATGCATATGGCTGGCTGCACGTTTCTAAGATGGCGCGCCCGGGGGGATTCGAACCCTCGACCTTCGGATTAGAAGTCCACTGCTCTATCCACTGAGCTACGGGCGCACGCGCGTTTGCTATTCTAGCTTATTGGAAAGCAAGCGCATGGCACGGCGGGCGTGCGGAGCGGCGGCAAGCGCGTCGGCGTGGGTGCGCGGCACGAGAGCGGCGACTAGATTCGAGAGGACGAGATGGGCTACAAGACGTACAACTGCCCCATATCCAGGCAATGCGGAGGGTGCGAGTGGCTCAACGTCCCCTACCCCATCCAGCTCGAGCGCAAGCAGGCAGAGGTCGAGGAGCTGTTCGACTCGCTGTGCGACAACGCGCTCATCTACCCGATCGACGGCATGGACGACCCCACACGTTGCCGCAACAAGGTGATCGTTCCCTTCGCACCCGGCAAGAAGGGCTCCATCGTCTACGGCCTCTACGCCAAGGGCAGCCATCGCGTGGTGCAGAAAGACGACTGCCTGGTCGAAGATGCCGTGGCGGCTCCCATCCTCAAGACGATCGCCAAGCTTGCGCAGAGCTTCAAGCTCCGTCCCTTCGACGAGAAGACCGGACACGGATTCCTGCGCTATGCGCTGCTGCGGATCAGCCGTTCCACAGGCGAAGTCCTCGTGTGCCTCGTTTGCGGCGGAGAGATGCTCAAGGGTTCCAAGGCGTTCGTGCGCGAGCTGCGCAAGCGCCATCCCGAGGTTGCCACCGTGGTGCTCAACGTCAACTCGCGATCCACCAACGTGGTGCTGGGCGAACGGGAGCACACGCTCTATGGCAAGGGCTGGATAGAAGACGAGCTGCTGGGATGCAAGTTCCGCATCTCGGCGCAGTCTTTCTTCCAGGTGAATCCCCGTCAAACCGAGAAGCTATACTCGCATGCACTAGACATGGCCGGCATATCGGACGGCACCACGGTTCTGGATGCGTACTGCGGCACGGGCACCATAGGCATCTTGGCCGCTAAACGCGGCGCGAGCGTCGTAGGCGTTGAGTCCAATGCTGCAGCAGTGCGCGATGCCCGCTCCAACGCAAGGCGCAACGGCATCGATGGCATCGAGTTCGAGACCGCAGACGCCAGCCAGTTCATCCGCCGATGCGCCAACGACGGCGATTCCTTCGACGTGGTGATCATGGACCCGCCTCGCGCGGGCAGCGACGAGAAGTTCCTCAAGGCGCTTGCCCGCATGGCTCCGCAGAAGGTCGTGTACATCTCCTGCAATCCCAAGACGCAGGCCCGCGATTGCGCCCTCCTGCTGGACAACGGCTACTACATCAACAAGGTCCAGCCGGTAGACATGTTTCCCCATACTCCCCACGTAGAGTCCGTAGCCCTTCTCGCAAGTGAAGACTGATTGCACAAGAAGCTATAGCTCGCGGAAGTCGAAGCCCAGGATCTGGCCGTCGCTCACTTCCACTATGCAGACGCTGGGTTCGAGGCCTCCGCGCGGATACGTAGTGGAACCGGGATTGAGCAGGTAGCGGCCGTCGCGTTCGACCAGCGACCGCATGTGGGTGTGCCCGCATATCACGATGTCGGCATCGCTCGACGGCCATCCCGTATCGCGCTGTCTGTGCGCCACCAGGAAAGACACGCCTTCGGCCTCGAAGCTCAGCCTGGGCGACAAGATGCCGCCGTAGCGGTCGAAGTCGTTGTTGCCCAGCACGCCTGTCATGGGCGCGATGAGCTGAAGCTCCACCACGACTGCATACGACCCGACATCCCCCGCGTGCACGATGCGGTCGACTCCCGCGAGCACCTCGTGCAACGAGTTCGGCACATACCCATGCGTATCAGAAACAACGCCGATCTTCATCCGTCGTCTCTCCTTCTTGGCAGTTCGTCAATCCCTCTTTACAAAGCTCGTCGAGCGCATGCTGCGCCTGCTCGAGTCTCGGCGATATAGATTCTATACGTCAAGCCTGTTCGTGCCATGACGAGTAAAACGAATAGCTTTGCGCAGTCCAGCCGCACCTGCGTTCCCGATTTTGTAGCGTGATTCACAACTCGCTCCCAATAGAATCTCTATTGTCTGAAAACCGCATGGCAACGCGACAAAGGAGCCGGCCATGTTCTCGTTGTTCAAAAGTCAAACCGACGAGTCGGGGTTCTACCTGTTCAAGCGGGTGGACTGGCGAGAAGCCGTGATGACCATCGTCGGAGTGTTCCTCGGCATCGGAGGCGTGGCGCTTCTGGCGCACATCACGGGGCTCGTGTGGATCATGGCTCCGTTCGGCGCCAGCGCGGTGCTGCTCTACTGCGCCAGCTCCTCGCCCCTCGCTCAGCCCAGAAACTTCCTGCTCAGCCACTTCATCGCAGGCTTCATAGGCATCACCTGCGTGAACCTGCTGGGCACCGCGTGGTATGTGCCGGCCATCTCGGTGTGCCTCGCGATACTCGCGATGATGGCAACCGACACCGTGCATCCGCCAGGAGGCGCGACCGCGCTGCTCATAGCGTTGCAGGGCACAACCGACTACATGTTCCTGCTCATGCCCATCGCGGCAGGCGTTGCCGTGATGTTCGCAGCCGCGCTGATATCGGCGCGCATCTTCCCCGGCGTGCGCCCGTATCCCTTCAAGCCGAAGAAGTAAACTTTCTACAGACGCAAAAATCGAGGGCTCCCACATGGTCGTCATGCGGGAGCCCTCTTTGTTCGGGACGGAAACGCCTCGGTATCGTCTACTTGTCGTCTACTCGCCAGGCTCCTCCTCGACAGCCTTCGCAGCCTCGACATCCTCAACGGTTGCCACAGCCTCGACAGTCTCTGCGGCTGCTGCCTTCTCGGCAGCGCGACGCTCGTCGATCTCGGCCTGATACTGCTTGAGCTTGGTCGGAGTGAGCTTGAATCCCAGGAGCAAGAGCAGAGCACTCACGACCACGAGGATCGACGGGAAGATCATGAAGCCGATGCCGATGCCCGACTGGAAGCTGATGAACTCGGCGGATAGCGTGGCTCCAGCTTCGAGATACGGGGCAAAGTCGGCAGCAGAGGTGAAGCCGATCATACCCAGGATCACGGGGATCAGGACGCCGCGGAACACGAATCCGATCTTGAGCGGGAACAGCTGCAGTCCGTTGATCCAGCCAGCTGCGTTGGTGTTGTTCTTCCACTCGTTGTACACCACGGTATCGGCGTACATTGCGGTCGAGCAAGAATACGTGATGCCGTATGCAAACTGCGCCAGCGACATGAATATGACGACCCACCAGATGTCGAAGTAGTTGAAGTACGCCGTCATCATCATCGCGCCCATGAACAGGAACGCCACCACCATCGCGTTGCGCGTCGAACGTATGAGCCTGGCAAACGGAGCCGACAGATACGCGCCTGCGACGCTCAGAATGTTGGAGATGAAGATGTAGGTGGCCAGCATGCCGGGATTGAACACCGCGTAGGTGAAGTAGTAGGTGGCGATGCCCGCGCACATGAAGTTGAACACCCACTTGGAGATGTCGGCCAGGAGCAGGAAGATCAGCGGCGGGTTTGTAACCACAGCCCTGCCGAGGTCGCGGAAAGTGGTGCGGCCCTGGTCGTTGGTCTTCTTGAAGTTCTTGAGCTCCTCCTTGGTGTACTCCTTCTCATAGCCCTTGAACATCTTGAAGTGCACAAAGTACAGGATCGCCATCACGGCGCCCATGATGAACGCGCCGAATGCGTACTGGTTGGCCTGGCCGAGCAGAGACGCGCCGATAGGCAGCAGTCCGGTCATGATGTAGCCGAAGAAGATCTTGGAAGCATTGGCGTACATGGCCCTGGTCGAAGCCATGTGGGCACGCTCTTCGGGCGTGTTGGCGGCCATCGAGATCATCGAGATGTTGGCAACGTACGGGAAGTCCCATGCAGCATGCGACGTGACGTTGAAGATGATGATCAGCACTGCCGACAGCATGGTGTTGGAGCTGAGAGTGGTGAACTCCATGCAGTACAGGAAGGGCACTATCCACGGAAGCACCAGCAGCCACGACCTGTAGCGACCCCATCTCATGGGCTTGAGCGAGTTGATGAACCCGCCGTACATCCAGCCCAAGATCGCGTCGACCATGGAGCCAACGCCGGAAACCAGCGCGGCGGTAGCGGGGTCGAACATCGCGAAGTTGGTGAGGAAGAACACGAAGTAGTAGGTCTCGACGTTGCTCATGCAGGTAAAGCCGAAGTCGCCTACTCCATAGAATACCTTGATTACCTTCGAGAGAGGCTTGTGCTGGACGGCAGTCGCAGCGGTCGCCTCGCTCCCCTCGTTTTGAGCCATACCTTTCCCCTCCTTGTATTCGGTACAACCAAACGACATGACAGAAACGCAGAAAACGCAATTGGCAACATCGGCCGATGAAGTTTGCCTCGTGGAGATTTTAAGGAGTCTCAAACTTAAACACCTATGCGCAAAGTGCATATCTTTCCAAATCTAGGAGTAGGCACTTTGCACATTGTGAAATTTTGCAAAGTAATCATGCAGACACACCAGAAGTTGTGTGTTCTGCACGTAATTCGGACATTTTCCGCGCATTTGACCCAAAAAATGACAGGACATTTCGTGCTTGGAGATAACAAGATTACTATTGCTAAGCTGAGTAGGTCGAGATTGGCTGGAAGATATTTGACTTCAGATAAGCAAGCGAGCCGAGCTGTTGCCCAGAAAATGCAGCTACCCGCACTACTAAAAACGTTAGTTCCAGAACGAAACTTGCAATCCAGAAGCCCATTGCGTAGATGCCGCATCGCTTCCCCATGTTCAAAATAGCGAGTCTCGCCGCAAAACTTAGCATGTTCAAACTCACCGGCCCATGTGTGGGATATACTAGTGGCTTGCGTGCGCAAGCACTCGATTCGTACAACATCATCGAAAGGGATTCCAAGACATGCCCATCACCAAGTTCCTTGAGAGAAACGCTTCCATCGACCCCGACGGCGTGGCGCTGGTCGAGATCAACCCCGAGATTCGCGAGCACAGGGGCACCACCTGGCGCGAGTACGAGCTTGTCGAGACCAACCCAACCAAGCGATACCGCAGGGAGATCACATGGAAGGTCTTCAACGACCGGGCCAATAGGTTCGCGCATCTGCTCATGGACGCTGGAATCGAGAAGGGCGACAAGGTCGCGATCCTGCTCATGAACTGCCTCGAATGGCTGCCCATATATATGGGAATCCTCAAGTCGGGGGCAATCGCGGTGCCTCTCAACTACCGCTATACCGCAGACGAGATCAAGTACTGCCTCGAGCTTGCCGAGGTGGACGCGATGATCTTCGGGCCCGAGTTCATCGGACGTGTGGAAGAGATCGTGGACCGCATCCCCGACGTGAAGCACCTCTACTTCGTGGGCGAGGACTGCCCCACCTTCGCAGATAGCTACAACATTCGCGTGGGGCACTTCACCGCCGAGGACCCGGGCGTGGAGTATACCGACGACGACCATGGAGCCATATACTTCTCCAGCGGCACGACCGGATTTCCCAAGGCCATCCTGCACAAGCACCGCAGCCTCATGCATGCGGCGCTGGCCGAGCAGCACCATCATGGGCAGACGCAGGACGACGTGTTCCTGTGCATCCCGCCGCTCTACCATGTGGGCGCCAAGATGCACTGGTTCGGCAGCCTGGCCTCTTGCTCGCGCGGCGTTATCCTTCGTGGCGTGCGCCCCGACTGGATCCTGCGCACGGTGTCGGAAGAGCGCTGCACCATCGTGTGGTTGCTGGTGCCGTGGGCGCAGGACATCCTCGATGCCATCGAAGACGGCACGGTGAACCTCGACGACTACAAGCTCGACCAGTGGAGGCTCATGCACATCGGCGCGCAGCCCGTGCCGATGAGCCTCATCAAGCGCTGGCACAAGTACTTTCCCAACCACCAGTACGACACCAACTACGGCCTGTCCGAGGGCATCGGGCCCGGCTCGGTTCATCTCGGAGTCGAGAACACCGACCATGTGGGAGCCATCGGCGTGCCCGGCTGGGGCTGGCAGGCGGAGGTGCGCAAACCCGACGGCGCGGTGGTAGCGCCCGGATCCGGCGAAGTCGGAGAGCTTTGCCTCAAGGGCGACGGCGTGATGGAGTGCTACTACAACAACCCCCAGGCCACTGCCGAGGTGCTCAAGGACGGCTGGCTCTACACCGGCGACATGGCCGAAGTCGACAAAGACGGCTTCATCTGGCTGGTGGATCGCAAGAAAGACGTGATCATCATGGGCGGAGAGAACCTCTACCCCGTGCAGATCGAGGACTTCATCCGCACGAACGACGCGGTGAAAGACGTCGCGGTGATCGGCATTCCCGACACGCGCCTGGGCGAGATCGCCTGCGCCGTGGTGGAGCTCAAGCCCGACCACGAGTGCAGCGAAGACGAGATGCGCGATTTCTGCAATGCCCTGCCTCGCTATAAGCGTCCGCGCAAGTACATCTTCGCAGAGGTGCCCCGCAACCCCACCGGCAAGATCGAGAAGCCGCTGTTGCGCGAGCGCTACGGAGCCGCCGGCCTCGTGGGCAAGGAGAGCGTGCACTAGGGTTCCGGTCGGAATCCTACGAGGGCATCTTGTCTTCCACCAGGCCGTAGAGGGCCAGCACCACGCGGAGCCTCACGTTCATGTCGTTCAGGTCGACGTCCATAACCTCCTCGATGCGCTTGATGCGGTTCATCAGCGTGTTGCGGTGCAGGAACATCTTGTCGGCGGTGGCAGCGGTGTTGCGATCGTTGGCCAGCCACGTGAGAAGCGTGTCGCACAGCTCCGTGCCGTGCTGGTCGTCGTAATGCTTCAGACGCTGCACCGCATAGTACTTGGGAACCTTCCGCTTGATTCTCTTCACTAGGTCGATGGCGAAGTTGCAGGTGTACATGATGCGTTTGCTCTTGCCCTCTGTGGGTCTGATAGAGAGAGCGAATGCCGCCTGCTCGTAGTAGGTGGCGGTGTCGAAGAAGTTGCCGTAGATCTCGCTAACGCCCACGCTGCGGTTAAAGTCGTGCTGCAGGCCATCTAGCTGCTCGAGGCATTTGCCAAAGCCGCTCTTCTCGTAGTTGATCACGGCAAGCACGAACCCCTTGTATATGAGGCACTGCGACTCGAGGTTGGTCGTGATCATCATCATCAGATGGTTGCAGATTGCCACATCGTCCTCGGATGTGTTGAACATCGCGAGGAAGTACTCCCCCTCGGGTCTCCACCCCAGCGCCTTGAGCTGGTCTCGCACTATCTGGTCGTCTTCGACAGTGCCCTCGATGATCTCTTCCAGAAAGTGCGAATGGTACATCGAACTGGCTTCTAGGTAGTTCTTGTTGCCAATCATGGAGAGCGACAGCATATCCCCGAGTTTGTCGGCGATCTCCACGTCGCAGTCGTCCAGGTGCCGGTAGAACTCGATGATGAAGAAGTTGCCATAGTGCTCTCCATCACGTTGTATCGACTTGCTCACGAAGGGTAAACTGGGAAAAGCCTGCATGCCGGACACGATCCAGGCTTTCTTCTTTTTATAGAGCAATTCAAGGTCGCCCGTTTCGATGAGGGATTCGGTAACGTTGTATGGCAGATAGCTGTATTTGACTTGGTAGCGCCATGTGGGATTGGCCTCGCCAAGCTCGTCGCCCCATCGGGCAATCATCTTGAAGCTGGTATCGGCGATGTACATGGGGCTTCCCACCAACTCTGCCGTAACGTCGATGATCTTCTGTGGGCTTTCGTTGGCGGCCAGCACCCGGTATATATCTCTCTCCCATTCCGCCATGCGTATGAAAATCCGGTTTGCAAAAGCCGGCGCCATGGAAAGTTCCGACTTGCTCTGCAACACGATGAGGTTGCACTTGGGAAACAGATGCGCTCTCTCGACAGTGGTGACCACGCATATCTCGACATCGTTGTGCCAGTCCCCCAAGTCCTGATACGTATCGAAGTAGAGGATGTCGTCCACGAGCTTCTCGGAATCGTTGAGATAGCCTATCGCCACGAGCTCGCGGTATTCTTCAATGCCCATTCGCTTGGTCACGCTCTGATAGGTATTGAAAAACTTTGTGTACAAAAAGTTGAACGAGAGGCTCATAACGGCTCCAAAATCCTTGAAGTTTGTAGTTTTGATGGAGGTTACGTGGAGATACTATAGCACATTTCAATGTGCAGTATGCACAGTTCGCGTTATGAAAAGCTAGGCACGTTGTGTGTGGAATTCGTGTAATCGTGATGATTAGAATTCAGGCAAGGCAATTTTCATCGGCCGATGTTGCCACTGCATGTAAAGCCACGAAATCAATTAAAGGAGGGTTCGATGGCACTCAAAAGTAGCATCAAGGGAGTCTGGGGAATCTCCGAAGTCGGCTTCTCGATGATGTCGACCACCGAGACGGTATTCTTCATGATCTTCCTCACGGACGTGGCCCAGCTTCCGCTGGCCATCACGGGAATCATCGCAGGATCCACCGCTCTCATCGATGCAATCTCTGCAGTAGTCGCGGGCATCGTAATCGACAAGGTCAAGTTCAAGAACGGAAAGTACAGGCCCTGGCTGCTCATTTGCCCGCCGATCGTTACCGTGTTCTTCGTGCTCATGTTCACCAAGATCGGCGGCGACGTGGTCGCAGGCCTGCTCATCGGTCTGGGATATGTGCTCAGCCACTTCGTGTGGAACATCTGCTGGACTGCAAACCGCAACCTCATCCCGTTCATCTCGAACGAGCAGTCTGACAGGACCTGGCTGTCCGCCCGTATCGCTATCGGTTCCAACATCGGCAAGCTCGCAGGTTCCTACCTGGTGCCGATCATCACCACGGCGCTCTTCGCGCTGTTCACCGCCGGTTCCGGCGGAAGCGTGCCTGTGATCGCCTACACGGTCGCAGCTCTCATCATGGCTCTTTGCTTCCTGGTTTGCTACTACATCCACTTCGGAATCACCAAGGGATGCGACGCGCAGGAGTCCGCTTCCAAGGCAGTCACCTTCAAGGACATGGCCAAGGCCGTCGCCACCAACGATCAGCTCATCATCGTGCTCCTGCACGACGCTATCCGCCTGATCGCCTACTACGGCGTTGCGACCCTGACCACCTACTACGCCAAGTGCGTGCTGGGAGTGCCCGGCGATTCCGGCATCATGCTCGTGTTCTTCTACCTCGGCTGCATCATCGGTGCCGCCTTCACCTCGAAAATCGGCGCCAAGATCGGCGTCAAGAAGACCACCTTCCTGGGCGTTATCGGATGGCTCGTGTTCCAGGCTCTGGTCACGATTCTGCCCGCCAACCTCTGGATCGTCTGCGCTTGCCTCTTCATCGGCCAGCTCTTCTTCGGATTCGCCTACGGCTACACCTCCAACCTCTACGCGATGTGCGGCACCTACGGCGAGTGGAAGACCGGCGGCCAGGCTCGCGGCGTTACCATGGCGTTCTGCTCGCTGGCCATCAAGATCGGCGTTGCCATCCGCGGCGTCATCATCCCCGTCGTGCTGGGCATGATCGCCTACGACGCTACCGCTGCCGACCCGACCATCTATGCTTCCGGCATCCAGAACCTCTACGGCCTGTTCCCGCTGGTGTGCATCGTGATCTCGCTGATCCCGCTGATCGGCTTCAAGCTCTCCGACGAGAAGATCGCCCAGATGGACAAGGAGATTGCAGAGCGCAACGCTGCGAACGCAGCCGAGTAGCAATCAGCGCAAACTACGGTTTGACGCAATTGGGGTTTGGCCTGTGCATTAGCACTACAGCTTGAGGCAGCCTCGCCAAGGCTAGCGCAGGCAACTGCAACCTGGATCAAGGTTGCAAAACGAGGCAACTGTTTCGAGCAAGGCGCCCTCCAAGCGATCCATAGGAGGGAATCGGGAGGGCGCCGCTCGAAATTTGCAGGCAACATCAGGCAAGACATCGATTGAAAAGAGGGATAAAACGATGAGTGAAATCAGAGAGCTTCTTCAGGAAACCCTGGATCCCAACGGACATCCGTCCAGGCTGCTCGTGCAGTGGGAGCCCTTCGAGTTCGTTATGAACGAGCCGCTTATGAAGTTCTGCCGCGGCAACAGGGCCAGGGGCACCACAACCCGCGACAGGTGGGGCACCCTGATCCTCTTCCCTGAGGATGCACCCGGCGCCATGCCGCACGTGACCGAGGACGAGCGCGTGCTGCACGACGTGTGCGACTGGGAGAGCGTGAAGGTTCCCGACCTCGACACCCCCGCTACCGAGCCCGGCGCATGGGACGACGCGCTGGCTCTGCAGGACGAGATCCGCGCTCGCGGCAACATGTCGATCGTGCACTTCGGCACCGGCATCTTCGAGCAGGCTCACTTCCTGCTGGGCATGGAGGACACCATGTGCGCACCTCTGGAGGAGCCCGAGGCCACGCACGACTACCTGCAGATGATCGCCGACTGGCGCTTCCACTACGTTGAGCTGCTCGTCGAGTACATGCATCCCGACGCGATCAACTCGCACGACGACTGGGGCTCGAAGGAGTCGCTGTTCAACAATCCCGAGGTGTGGCGCGAGTTCTACAAGCCGCTCTACCAGAAGATCTACGATTACCTCAAGGAGAACGACGTGCTCATCATCCACCACGCCGACTCCTACTGCGAGCCCATCGTGCCCGACATGATCGACCTGGGTATCGACATCTGGCAGGGCTGCCTCAACACCAACAACATCACGAAGCTCCAGAAGGAGTCGGAGGGCAAGATTACCCTCATGGGCGGCATCGACTCGATCATCGACCGTGCCGACCAGACGGAAGAGGAGATTCGCGCCGAAACCCGCAAGGTCTGCGAGACCTGGGGCCCCGGCGGACACTTTATCCCCTCCCTCACCTCCGGCCTCAAGAATGCCGGCATCTTCCCGCTTACGGACAAGTTCATCGACGACGAGATCCGCTGCTACAACCGCGACGTCTACGGCTGCTAGTCCTTCACGAGCAAACTTTGCTTTACCGCGGAGCTGCCGCCTGAGCGCATGAGCGATCGAGCGTCTGGGCGGCGGCCCTCGCAAACAACTGCTTTGCCTTTTAGAAAAGCACCCGCTCTAGCCGGCGGGTGCTTTTCTGGGGTGTGCACCACGAAAGACCGAAAGCGTGCATTCCGGGTTTCGGGCTTTCGTGGTGCGCATTTTTGCTGTATTCGCCATGGCAATCGATCAAGGAGGGAATCATCACATGGCTCTAAAAGGTAGTATCAAGGCTGTTTGGGGAGTTTCGGACATCGGATTTTCGATGATGTCCACCATGGAGAACGTGTTCTTCATGATCTTCCTCACCGATGTGGCGCAGCTGCCGCTGGCCATCACCGGCATCATCGCCAGCTCGTCGGCCATCATCGACGCGATTTCTGCCGTCGTCGCAGGCATCGTGATCGACAAGGTCACGTTCAAGAACGGCAAGTACAGGCCGTGGCTGCTGTTCTGCCCGCCCATCGTCACGGTGTTCTTCATCCTGATGTTCACCAAGGTCGGCGGAGATATCGTAGCCGCTATCATCATCAGCGTTGGCTACATCATGAGCCACTTCGTGTGGAACATCTCCTGGACCGCCAACCGCAACCTCATCGGCTACATCGGCGAGAACCAGGAGGAGAGGTCCTGGCTGTCCGCCCGTATCGCCATGGGTTCGAGCATCGGCAAGCTGGCAGTGTCGTACCTGCTGCCCATCATGACTTCGGCTCTGTTCGCCGTGTTCGCGGTCGCCGGCGGCGAGACCCCCGTGATCGCCTACACGATCGCAGCCGCCATAGTGGCCTGCTGCTACATGGTGTGCTACTTCATCCACTACGCCATCACCAAGGGCTGCGACGCCACCGGATCTGCCGCCAAGGCCGTCACGTTCAAGGACATGGCCAAGGCCATCGTGTCCAACGACCAGCTCGTGGTGGTGCTGCTGCACGATGCCATCCGCCTGATCGGCTACTACATCGTTACCACGATGTCGACCTACTACGCCAAGTGCGTGCTGGGATCTTCGGCCGACTCCAGCATCATACTGCTGTTCTTCTACCTCGGCTGCATCATCGGCTCCGCGCTCAGCTCCAAGTTCAACGCCAAGATCGGCACCAAGAAGACCACCCTCTTCGGCGTGATCGGATGGCTGGTTTGCCAGGCTGCCGTGATCATCCTGCCCGTGAATCTGTTTGCGGTTAGCGCGGCGCTGTTCGTGGGCCAGGTGTTCTTCGGCGTGTCGTACGGCCTCACGTCCAACCTCTACACGATGTGCGGCACCTACGGCGAGTGGAAGACCGGCGGTGGAGCACGTGGCGTTACCATGGCGTTCTGCTCGCTGGCCATCAAACTCGGCGTTGCCATCCGCGGCGTGATCATCCCCGTCGTGCTGGGCATGATCGCCTACGATGCCAACGCTGCCGATCCCACCATCTTCGCCGAGGGTATCAAGTTCGGATACTCCGTACTGCCCGTGATCTTCATCGCGATCTCGCTTGTGCCGCTCATCTGGTTCAAGCTCTCCGACAACAAGATCATCGAGATGGAGAAAGAGATTGCCGAGCGCAGCGAGGCCTAGCGCAGGGTTTTGCAAATAGCTCGCAAGCATGACGAGGCCCCGTGGCTGGATTCGCAGCCACGGGGCCTTTTGCTGCCGACGGCCGATCGGCCCTCATGGTGGTGACCGCCAGGTTCAAGTGCAGCAGCCTGAGCTTTGGCCACACTGCCAGGTTGGAAGAGCTGCCCCGACCGAGCCCTCCCCCTTTAGTGGCAACTAAGCCGCGTCCAGATGTTCGGGCGCGGCTTCGTTGTGTGTTAGCCGTGCAGGTCGACGAGGAGGTCGGCCAGCTCGTCGAACGTATGGCAGATGTAGTCGGGGTTCTCTGCGGCCAGAACAGGTTCATCGAACATTCCCCAGGTTACCGCTATCGATGTGCAGCCGGCTGCCTTGGCCGCGCGGATGTCGAAGGTCGCGTCGCCTACGTAGGCGCATCGCTCTATGGAGACCCCGAGTTTTGACGCCGAAAACAACAGCGGCTCCGGCTCGGGCTTGTGGGCAACGGTGTCTTCGCATCCCACCACGAAGTCGAAGTACGGCAGGATTCCAAGCAGCTCCAGTCCGCGTGTCGCCAGAGGCCTGCGCTTCGAGGTTGCCACGGCCATCTGCATTCCGCAGTCGCGCAAGCGGCTCAGGCCGTCAGCAGACCCCGCAAATCCGCGGATATTGGCATCGTGCGTGCTCTCGTTGTGCTGCCGATATACGTCGACCATGCGCTTTTGCACTTCGGGATCGTCGCAAAACAGCTCCATCTGGTCGGCAAGGGGAATGCCCACCTGCGACATGATCACATCTTCGGGCGGCTCGATGTCCAGCACCTCTTTGAGCATATAGCGAAAGCTCGACAAGATCATGTCGTGGGTGTCGGCGATGGTACCGTCGTTGTCGAAGATCACGGCATCCAGGTGTCGCCCCGTTGCCTCTTCAAAAATTTCGCTCTCTAGCTGCAATTCGCTCATTCCCTCTAGATTCCCGTATTGCTAGTCCACCGACTTCAGGCTCTCCACCATGGAGATGCGTTCGAGCTTTCGCATCATCGTGAGCGATACGATGCCCGAGAACACCATGGTGAGCGCTGCGGCGATCGCGAAGCTCAACGCGTGAATCTCGCGTCCGAACATCACCTGGTCGACCTCGGCCGTTTGCACCACGAAGCCGCACATCACTATACCGAGCAGCAATCCGAGAACGGCGCCTATGGCGGAGAGCAGAATGGTCTCGCGGAAAATGTAGGCGTTGACCTCGCGTTTCACGAATCCCAGCACCTTGAGTGTGGCGATTTCGCGTTGGCGCTCGGCGATGTTGATGTTTGTGAGGTTGTACAACACCACGAAAGCCAGCACCGCAGCAGCGGCGATGAGGATCACCACGACCGCGTCGACGCTCTTGAGGGCTTCGCGGTAGTACGAGACCGCGTCGTCGGTGGGGCTGGAAATCGAGATGCCGTCGATCTTGAGCAGGTCGGAGGCCAGCGTCTTCTGCTCCTGGCCGCCAACGTTGTCGCGCACGTACAGGTAGTTGGGGTCGGCGCTCTCCCCCATCGCCTCGGCATAGTCGCCGCTGGTCACATACACGTAGTTGCTCACGTAGCTTTCCATGATGGCTCCCACGGTGAAGGTTGCACCGCCGCCAGTAGCCGTGCCCACGGCATCTTGCTCGTATAGCGTGACGGCATCGCCCGGCGATATTCCCAAGCGCGTGGCGAGCTTCTCGCTTATCACCGCCGCTCCGTCGGCAAGCTCGATGCTCTCGCCCGTAACCCGATTGGCCATTATGGTGAAGTCGGCGAAGGCCGTCGTGTCTTGCGGCGTTACCAGCTGAACCGAGATGTCGGCATCGCCATCATGCTTTGCCACCATGTTGTCGTTGCGGAGAAAGGCGATCTCGTCGATTCGCGAATCCGAGGTAAGCTCTTCGCGAATACCTGCAAGCTGCGTGGAGTCTATATCGTCGTCGAGCGTCGCCGTGATGTCGTACCTGAAGATGCTGTCATCGGAATCGAACTGCTTGTTCAATATGTCGTTGATGGCATCGGACAACCCGAAGCCCGTGAGCAGCAAAGCGGTGCATCCGGCCACGCCGATGATGGCCATCACGAAGCGCTTCTTGTATCGGAAGATGTTGCGAGCCGTGACCTTCCAAGAGAACGACATCTTGCGCCACACCGGCCCGATGCGTTCGAGCAAGATGCGCTTGCCGGCCTTTGGCGCTCGCGGCAGCATGAGCGCGGCCGGCGACTCCTTCAACGTCGATACGCATGCCCACCAGGTGGCGGCCAGCACAACGCCTATGCCGAGTCCGGCCGACAGCCCAGCCACGAGCGGATCGATGGGAGTGGGCGTAGTGGCGAGCTTGTACATCACCGAATACGCGGTGAGGATGAACGACGGCAGGAACTGCGTGAGCGCGACGATGCCCACGAGGCTGCCGATTCCCGAAGCCAGCACAGCGTACAGCAGGTACTTGGCCGCGATGGCGCCGTTGGAATAGCCCAGCGCCTTGTAGGTGCCGATGAGCACGCGCTCTTCGTCCACCATGCGGGTCATCGTCGTGAGCGACACCAGGGCCGCCACGAGGAAGAATATAAGCGGGAACACGTTGGAGATGTTGGCGATGCGGTCGGCATCCGACATGAAGCTTGCGATGCCGATGTTCTGGTCGCGGTCCAGCACGTAGAGCTCGGGTGACTCGATAGAGTCCAGCTCGTCCTGCGCGTCGTCGATCTGAGCCTCGGCATCGGCCAGCTGCGAATCGGCCTCGGACTTGCCGCTCTCGTACTCGCTTAGCCCCGACTCGTATTCCTCAACGCCCGCATCATACTGCGATTGGCCGGATTCCAGCTGCGCCCAACCGGATGCTATCTGCGCCTCGCTCTGGGCGATCTGCTGCTCGCCCGACGCGATCTGCGCCTCGCCCTTGACCAGCTCCTGCTTGAGCGTGTCGAGCTGAGCCGCAGCGGCATCGAACTGCGCCTGCGCTTCTTCGCGTGCTGCTTGAAGCTGCTGGCGGGCCGAGGCGATCTGCGCCTCGCCGTTGTCGATGAAGTCCAACGCCTGCTGCAGGGAGCCGAGCTGGCCCTGCATGGTGGAAATGCTGACGTCCAGCTGTGCGATCTGATCTCTCAGCACCGCAATCTGAGGGCTGTCGGGATCATCGTTCAAGAGGACATCTAGCTGGGCTTGAAGGTTTGCGCGCTGTGCGCTGGTTTGCGAGAGCGTGGTCTCCACCACTGCATATTGCGTGGCGTAGATGGCCCGGTTGGGTTTCTCCGACTCCCACTTGGCCTGGGTCTCGTCGATTTGCGCCTCGGTGGCCAAGAACTGCGATTCTGCCTGCGCTTTCGACTGTTCCAGCTCCGCGCACCCGGAGTCGTACTGCTCGCGATAGCCGGACATCAGCTCGCGCGAGCTTTCCAGCTCGGCCTTGGCTTCTGCGACCTTGGCCTCGGATTCCTCGAGCTGCGTCCGGCTGGACAAAAGCGTCTGCCTGGCTGAATCGAGCTGCGAGAGAGCTGTCTCTAGCTGCAATCTAGCATCTTCAAGCTCCTGCTCCGCGTCGCTCTTCGACTGCTCGAATTCCGACCTCGCATCGTCTATCTCCGACTGCCCATCGGCCTTCACCCGGGCAAGCCTGCCCTCCACGATCGTGCCCTTCTGCTCTGCAATCGCGTCCTTCACGGCATCGACCTTGGCATCGTAGGCATCCGAACCCGACAGCTCGTCAGCCGCGCCCTCGACAGTGATATAGGCTCCCGTGAAGGGGACGTCCGCATCGAAGTCGCCCATGGGAACGTACATGAAGTCGTCGAGCTTGCCGTCGCCCAGCGAGGTCGTTCCCAGGTTGGAAACGCATATGTAGCTGGAGGAGCGCGCAAAACCCACCACCGTGAACGTGCAGGTATCGAAGGTGTCGGATGCCTCTCCCCCGTCGGCCATGCGGCTGACCTGCACCGTGTCGCCAATCGAGACGGGTTCGTCGAACACGGCGTCGGCGCCGAGCAGGCACTCGCCCGAAGACTGCGGATACCGCCCCTCGGCGAGCTGCGGAAGCGAGATGGCTGTCGATTCAGACGAGCCCTCGTCCCCTTCTTCCGACCCGCTACCAGAATCCAGGGTGGCCAGATCCAGCGAGTGAACCCTGATCGAGTACTCCGCACCTCCCAGCTCGACGGCAACGTCGGCTTCGCGTTCCGGCGCAACCTGCTCCACACCGGGAATCGCCTCCAGCTGCGCAACCATCTCGTCGTCCACGCCCAGTGTGCTGGCCACCCGGATGTCCCAGCCGTTGGTCTGGTCCAGATACTCGTCGGTGGCAAGGCGCATGTCGGGAGCCGTCATCTGCAGGCCGGCGAAGAATCCCGTACCAAGGGCGGCGATCACGGCGATGGCTATAAAGCGCCCCTTGGAGCCGGTAATCGACCGCACGAAATCTTTGAAGGCGGACCCGCTCAAGGCTACCACTCAACCAGTTCTGCCGAGCAAGGCGATGAGTTGAGCTCCATGCTCTCGGCGCGCCCCTCCTTCACATGCACGACGCGGTCGGCAATCTGCGTGAACGCCGAGTTGTGCGTGATGAGCACCACGGTGCATCCGGTGTTGCGGCACGTGTCTTGCAGCAGTTTGAGAATGGCCTTGCCCGTCTTGTAGTCGAGCGCGCCGGTCGGCTCGTCGCAGAGCAGCAGCTTCGGATTCTTGGCTAGCGCCCTTGCGATGGCCACGCGCTGCTGCTCGCCTCCCGACAGCTGTGCGGGGAAGTTGTCCATGCGGTGCTCGAGTCCCACCCGTGCCAGCACTTCGTCCGCCGGCATGGGGTCGCGGCAGAGCTGGCTTGCCAGCTCGACGTTCTCGAGCGCCGTGAGGTTTTGCACGAGATTGTAGAACTGGAACACGAAGCCGATGTCGTGACGGCGGTACTGCGTGAGCGATTTTGAATCGAGCGTAGAGATCTCGTGACCGTCGAGCCTAATGGAACCCGAAGTCGGAGAGTCCATGCCGCCAAGCATGTTGAGAAGCGTGGTCTTGCCCGAACCAGATGGCCCGACGATTACCACCATCTCGCCCTGTTCGATATCGAACGTCATGCCGTCGAGCGCCGCGACCTCCAAATCGCCTTTTCCGTAGATTTTTCTAAGGTCTCTGAACTCGACGAACGCCATGCATGCCTCGCTTGAATTGCATCTTTACGAACACATGTAATTCTACGGTTCGAGAAGGCTTCGAGCCGCAGCGAGCCAGTTATCCGGCCAAAAACCACAAAGCAAATAGGGGAATGCAGCGGGTTCTACCCCGAGCGGCGACAAAGCTCCCAGAAAGCCACCGCGCTGGCTGCGGCCACATTGAGGGAATCCACGTCGTGCGCCATCGGGATGGTCACGCAATGGTCGCAGGCATCGATCGTAGACTGGAACAGGCCATCGCCCTCGGTGCCCACTACCACGGCGAGTTTGGGACATGCGGCCAGTACCGGCGAATCCAGATCCTGCGACTTGTCGTGCAGCGCCATCGCCACGGTCGTGAAGCCAAGCTCCCGCAGAAGCGGCACGCCGTCTGCGGCCCATTCGCGCTGAGCGCCGATGCGAGTCCAGGGAACCTGGAACACCGCGCCCATGCTCACACGGGCTGCGCGCCGGTAGAACGGGTCGTGGCACGACGGCGTTACGAGCACCGCGTCAACCCCGAGAGCAGCAGCCGAACGGAAGATGGCTCCGATGTTGGCATAGTTGCCCACGTCCTCCAGCACGGCGACGGTTCGCGCTTTAGCCACGATGCTCTCCACGCTTGGCAGCGGCGGCCTCTTGAACGCCGCCAACGCGCCGCGGGTTACCTCGTAGCCCGTCAGCTCGTGGAACTGCCCGTTGTCTGCGATATACACCGGAATACCGGGATCGATGCTCTCCATCCGCTCGATCACCGGCAGCTCGTGCTCGAGCCAGTGCTCTTCCACGAAGATCGAGATGGGCTGGATGCCAGCGTCCATGGCACGCTCGATCACGCGCCGTGACTCCCCGATGAACACCCCGTCGTGCAGATCGGGGCCCAATCTCTCGCCACGTCTGAGCTGCCCGTCGGTCATGCCCGAGTAGAGCCGCAGGCCCTCGTAGTCGGTGTGTGTCATGCGAATGCGCGGCATGCGGCCCCCTCTACTCCCCTCCGAACACAAGGCGAGGCCGACAGCCGGCGCAAACGCGCAAGCCGTCGGCCTCGTTCCAAACCGTTAGTTGTAGATAAATACCTTGGTGCCGCCCCAGATGTTGCAGTAGACCCACCAGGCATTGTCCCAATCGAGCCTAATGCAGCCATGCGACTCGTAGCGTCCAAGCTCCCAGGTGCCTACCAGAACGCTGTGAATATAATAAGCGCCGAATATCTGCGTGCAGTAGATGGCACGCGGATCGCTGTTGAGATTGGATTTCTTGAATCCGGTGGTCCAATACTCTCCGGTCGGCGTGGGCATGCTCAATGCTCCATTGGTGCAGTCCCACCAGTAGTAGAGCGTCCAATTATGGTACGACCCGTTGAAGATGCCGACCTTGTGAGCCGAGCGGTCGATACCGATAGCCCACTCGGTGCCGCTGCTCTGCCAGTACATCCTGTCGATCATTTCCTGCATCTCGGCGGGAATAGGAGGCACGTACGTCGTGGGTTCGAACGCGAACCTCTGTGCTGCGGAACCATCTTTGGCCGCAAGCTGCAGGTTGGTGCCGTTGCCAGGCGAATCGCTGGCGAGCGATAGCACCAGGCTCCTGTCGAGTGCCGATTCGAACGACATTCCGCCACCGCCCTGATAGGTCACATACCATTTCTGGGCGCTGGATTCGTTCCACGAATACTGCTGGATGTTGGCGCCATCGTATGCGTTGCCGTTCTGCACGTCGAACACCTTCTCGTTCGCAGCGTTCACGATGCGGTACGAGCCGTCGCCGTTGGCCACTATGCTCCATTTCTGGGCACCGGTGTCGTTCGGGCTATACGACTGGATGTTGGCGCCATCGCTATCCGACCCGTCGCACACATCCAGCACCTGGTCGTAGTTCGCCATGCTATGGAAAACGTACATGCCCGTCTTGATGTTGTCGGTGTCCTTGACGTAGAACTTCTGGGCATCGGACCCGTTGAACGCGTATGTCTGGATGTTGGCGCCATTGCTCGCGCTGCCGCCATTCAAATCCAGCACCTTGCCGGATTCGACGTTCTCGAAAGTGCAGGCTCCCGCGTCGATGGACACGACCCTCCACTTCTGACCGGCGGACTCCGCATCGTATGCAAGCTGGCAGACGTTGGAGCCGTCTATTGCCATGTACATACCCGAGCACACGGACTCGAAACGGTACACGTCGGTCTCGCCCTCGACCTGCACGACCTGCCACTTCTGAGCGAGCGTGCCGTTGCCCTTCCATAGCTGGATGTTCGCCCCGCTGCTCCTCGAGCCATCGGCTACGTCGAAGTACATGTAGGTGTTGAGAACACTCGAGATCGCGACGAGCTTCGACTGCAGAACATGGGTCCGCTTCACGAGATTGAAGGTCTTGCACGAAGACGCGTCGTTGGCCTTCTCGCCGGTTATCGCCGTTCCGCTATCCGTGGAAACCACGCCAAGCCTGAGGTTGTTGGCAACGCAAGTGAACGTATAGGAGCCGTCCTCGTTCTGGTCCACGCGGAACTTCTGCGAAGCGCTTTTCGTCACATTGGTCTGGAATGCCTCCACGCCAGGCACCACGCTGCCGTTCTTCAGCTCGAGCGCAAGGTCGGAGTTCGCGGACACGATGCGATAGTAGCCATCTGAGTATTCCAGCTTGAACAGCTGCGCCATGGTCTGGTTATCGTTCCACAGGCGCACGGCGGCTCCGCTAGATCTGGAGCCCGATGCGATGTCGAAGCAGGTGGCATCGCTGGTCGTCGGCACGATCTCGTACCAGCCGTCTAGACCCAGATCCTCGCCCCCGGGAACATCGAAGTATGTGTCGCTCGAAAGGCAGAACCTCTGGGCAACGGTATCGTTGCTGCTCCAAAGCCGAATCGCAGTCCCGCTGCTAGTGCTCCCCCCTGCCAGGTCGAACACCATCGACGGGTCCAAAGGAGAGCGAATCATCAGGGCATCGCCGTCTGCAACCACTTCCCAAGCCTGCGCTAGCGTTCCGTTGGCAGTCCACTGCTGGATCT
>CAVFRF010000044.1:0-27928 GCA_963624975.1 Bacteroidaceae bacterium | reverse complement strand
TTCCTGATGGTCGCATGCTTTTCCACCCCCGACGCTGCCCTCGATGCAGCTTCCCAGAACCTGATCGCCGGCTACAGCGCTGCCGACGCCCTCTACATCCTGATCGGCGCCGCCGTTATCACCATCATCTTCGGTGCCTGGGACCTCTTCGTTTCCATCATGGGCATCCGCGGTGCCAACAACCCCTCCAAGATGGGCTTCGTTACCGTGTGCGCGGGCATCAGCTTCGTGCTCTCCATCATCGGCGTTATCGGCAACATCGTGACCGTGGGCTTCGATATCTCCGGTCTGTTCACCCTCGGCTTCATGGGCATCTTCTTCGACATCTGCCGCTCCGTGCGCAACGAGGGCAAGCAGCTCGCGCAGCAGGAGAAGCAGGAGGCCTAAAGCCTTCGAGCCGGTTTGCAACTGGCCGGCAGCTATTTGCTATCGCAGACCCGCCTTTGGCAGTTCGCAGCTCCTAGGCGGGTCTTTTCGTGTCGGGCCGCACATGCCGGGGCACGCTAGAGTGCAGGGTTGGTGAATATCTCGCCACGCTCGCGCACGGCCCGCACATGTGTGGCACAATGGCTAACGGTGTATTCGCCATGCGCGGGGGAGACATCTCGATGCCCACGCATGCTGTTAGCGTTAAGACGATTGGAGGATTCATGTTCGTCACCAAACTTTTCAAACTGCTCAAGACCCTCTTCAAGATGACCAAGAAGCAGCGCATCATTCTCAAGGAAGTCGAGAAGCTGGCCGCCGAGGGCAAGGTACCCGAGAAGATGCTCGAGCACTACGAGATCGTCAAGAAGGACGGCGAGGACAAGTCGTCCAAGGCCAAGGACGACGACGATAGGACCAACCTCGAGCAGACCCAGTTCATCTACGACTTCGCCGCCGACGTGGTGGAGAACATCGACCTGTTCCCCGAGAGCATGCATGAAGATATCGCCATCTACCTGGCGCACGTCGAGGAGCTGCACGAGATGGTGCTCGAGATGGATGCCAAGAAGGCCGCCGAGGAGGGCCAGGCCTAGAGCCGCACGTTCGGTGCCGCATGCTCGGTGCCGCAGCAAGTTAGAGCCGATAGCTCGCGTTTCAACAGATGGGGCGACCTGTCATCGTGCAGGGTTGCCCCATTTTTTGCGCCCGAGGCAGCAATTTGCGATTGCTGCGGTTCGCGCGCAGCTTATTCGCATGGTGGGGCGTACAATGGTTGCGTACGCATCTTCGACGTTTCACGGCAACGTCCTCAAAAGTTTCGCCCAACCGCTTCACCTCGACATGAGAATGCGATAGCCGCTTGATAGACCTCAACGAAATACTGGTTGCCAACGGCATCACCATCCTCATGATGTGGTTCCTGCTGCATTGCAGGCGCAAGAACCGCGAGAGCATCCATGCCGAGGACAGGTTCTACGACGGGATGTGCCTGGCCAATCTCGTCGGCGCGGCGTTCGAGACGGTCTCGTACCTGGTGGACGGGCAGGCCGTCGCCTTCGGCAGCCAGATCAACTACCTGTCCAACGGGCTGTGCTTCTTCGGCACCGTGACCATCGGGATGATGTGGTGCCTGTATGTCGACCTGCGCATCTACCGCAACTACAAGCGCACCATGCGCAGCGTCAAGTTCGTGGTGATTCCGTGGCTCGTCGAGGTGGTGGCCATAGCCTGCACGCTCGCCGGCACGGGGTTCATGTTCTGGGTGTCGTCCGACAACGTGTACCACAGGGGCGTGGGCGCGCCGCTCGGCTACGCGACGCTCATGCTCTACTTCGCCTACAGCATCTTTCTGGTGCTGCGCTCTCGCAAACGCGGCGTTAACCTGCAGTTCTTCCCTGTGCAGTACTTCATCGCGCCGTGCGTCGCGGGCGTTGTGGTGCAGTTCTGCTTCTACGGCATCACGCTGTCGTGGCTGTCGGTGGGCATAGCGCTCATATTCGTGCAGATGCAGGCCTACGCCCGCAGCGTGTACACCGACGAGCTTTCGGGGCTCTTCAACCGGCGGTACCTGATGGGCGTGCTGGCCAAGCACGATGCCGCCAGCGACGAGCCGATGTACGGGATCATGTTGGACGTGAACGACTTCAAGTACATCAACGACACCTTCGGGCACAGCGTCGGCGACCAGGCCATCTGCACGATCGGCGACGTGCTGTTTCGAGTGCTGCCCGAAGACGGCATCGCGATTCGCTATGCGGGCGACGAGTTCATAGCGCTGCTGCCGGGTGCCGACGAGCAGCTCGTGCGCGCCACGATCCGCGACATCGAGGCGATGCTCGAGCAGCAAAACGGCTCCGGCGAGCAGGTCTTCACCCTCAACATGGCCATGGGGTACGCGAAGTTCGAGAAGAGCGACACCTCGGAGACATTCCTGCATCGCATGGACGAGGAGATGTACGCCGAGAAGCGCAAGTACCACGCAGGCCGCTGAGGATTGCAAACTTCCCCATAGCGCGGCAAGCGCTTGCCGATTGCGGCTAGCGGGATGGCTTGCGACCCTTGCGCAGCGACTGCTTGCGTTCGCGCAGGATCGACTCGATGCCCGCCTTCATCTCGGGAGGAAGGTATCCCGAAGGGTCGAGGTTCTCGTCGATGTAGTCGTAGAGGCTGCTGTCGGCGGGGGCGAGCTGGGCGCTGTTTTGCAGAGGGGAGTCGGCCTTGTGTTCAGCCGGCGCATCCGCCGAGACACAGGGCTTCGGAACGGCCGCTGCAGCGTAGATTCGCGCCCCAAGCTCGAGGGCGCGGCGTTCGTAGCCAGTGACCGGGGAGTTCGCGCACCAGCTGAGCGAGTACTGTGTGAGTGACCCGTGGAGCTGCGAGTTTTGCCCGAGCGACGAGACATGTTCGTGCAACTCGCCGGTGCACAAGTCGTGCTCGCTTAGATTGTCGCGCTGCGGCTCCTGTTCGAGTGACGAGTCCTGTTCGCCCGGATTGTCTAGTGGCGTGCGCTGGCGGCGCGCGTCGTCGCTCTTTTCGACGATATCGAACTCGGACTGCTCCAGCTGGTGCAGGGCGTAAGCGAAGAGCGGCTGGTTGTCGGTTCGCAGCATCAGCTTGCCATCTGGTGCGAGTAGCCTGTGGTAGCAGGCCAGCTTGTTCGGATGAACGAGTCGCCTGCGGGCATCGCGCGCTTTGGGGCAGGGGGTCGGGAAGTTGAGGTAGATCGCGTCCAGCTCCCCGGGTGCGAATATGTTCTCGAGGGTCTCGGCACCTGCTACGCAGAAGCGGGCGTTGCCGGCTCCGCTCTCGCATGCCAGCTTGGCCGCGCATGCGATGGCCTTGGCATCTACGTCGAGTCCCACGAACAGCGTGTCGGAATGTGCGAGCGCTTCTCCGACGGCGAAGTCCCCCTTGCCGCATCCGAGGTCGAGATGCAGCTGGGTGAATCCGCTCGGATGCACGTCGCTTGCGCTCTCGCCGTCGCTGGTGCTGTCACTGCCGGGCGCGGACGTGGCTGCGCCTGCATCCGCGTTCCATTCGCGCTGCAACCATCTGCCCCGGAGCACCGTGGCATCCTCGACCACGGCCCGCGCATATCGCTGCATGTACCCGTCGAGCGAGAAGTCGTCGGGCAGAGAGTTCCATGTGTACTGCAAATCAGCTGCTTTCGTAGTGGTTGGCCTTGCCGGCAAGTACGAGCATGCACGCCCGCGCTGCGGCAACGCCGCCGTCCGTTCATTGAATATTGTAAGAAGCCCCAATGCAGAGTCGCGAGAGTCCATCCGCGAGGCTGAGGAACTTATCGCCGAGGGCGGAGAGGGCTACGCTTCTGCCAGACAGATGCTCGATGCCATGGGAGTGTAGCGGATGCTCTCTACGAAGACGTATTCTTTGCTTGCACGAATCGGCAAATAGAAATGGCGATATTCTGCACGAATCGGAAGATGGGATTGCTCAAAATCTGCATGAATCGGAAGATAGCGAGTTTCTTGGCAGCGTGCGACTGCCTCATGATGGTAAGAATTTTCGATTCCCGCAGCTGCGCATCGCCGACTTGGCGTTCTGGGGCAAGAATTTTCGATTCCTGCGGTTTGGGTGGAGGACCGTGTTGCCGATGCAGGGTCTTGGTAAAGTTCAGCAAGCTTAACTTTACCAAGACATACCGTGGAAAGCTGCATCATGGCCGATGAGGAGCAGAATCCCGCGCACGCCCGCAGCAATCGAAAATATTTGCCGCAAAAGCCCTCCGGGAAGTGCGCGAACCGCAGCAATCGCAAATTCTTGCCAGGGGGTCTGCTTGTCGGGCACCCGATTGCCGATTCCCGTTACGGTAAGATGGCGGCATAAACGGCGGTATAACCGACGAGGCCGGCACGATGCGTGGCAAGCTGCTTGCAATCGTTGGCGAAAACCCTGCCGTCACGGTATCTCAGATGGGCGATGAGCTGGGGATTTCCAAACGTCAGACGGAGCGCACCGCTCGAGGGCCCTTCGCAATGTCCGTCCATCCTTCACGGTAACGGCAGCAACCGCGAGTTTGGACTGCATTTTGGCTATCATGATATGCGATGCACGCAGACTGTGCGGTGCACGCGGATCGGCAGGTCGCAAGGTCAGGCAAACGAGAAAGGCGCGCATGGGCAGGCTCAGAAACTTAGCTTGGCGCGTGCGCTACATCTTCAGGTTCGATGCGGTTCTCGTTGTGGCGTGCGTGCTGGCCGTGTTGTCTTGCATGGCGGTGCCCCCCGACATGCAATACGCCTCGTACATCGACTGGCGCACGCTCGGGCTGCTGTTCTCGCTGATGGTCGCCACGTCCGGCTTGGCGCGTGCGCAGGTGCTGTCGCGAATGTGCCACGCGCTCGTGGGCATGTGCAAGAGCGGAGGAGCGCTCGTCTCGGTGCTCGCGGCGCTCGCGTTCTTCGCCAGCATGGTGGTAACCAACGACGTTGCCCTGGTTGCGTTCGTGCCGCTTGCGATAGCGGCTTTGCGCGAGGCGGGCCTTGTGGGCCGGCTCCCCTTCGCCATCGCGTGCATGACCGTTGCCGCCAACATGGGCAGCATGCTAACGCCCATCGGCAACCCCCAGAACATCTACCTGCAGAGCGCGTCGGGCATGGCACCGTGCGACCTCGTGTGCATCATGGCGCCGTATTCGGCGCTGGCGTTCCTGCTGCTGGCGTTTGCGATCGGAGTTGCCGAGCTGCGCGGGCGCAAACGCTGCGCGCCCGCTTCGTTGCAAGCGAGAGGTTTGGCTCACGCGAAGCCCCAAAGCCCGCTCTCCATGCGCGATGTGGCTCCGTGGGCGGCGCTTATCGTGGTGTGCCTGCTGTGCGTGGCGCGCATCGTGCCGGTGGGCGTGGCGGTTGCGGCTGCGCTGGTCGCCGCGCTGGGGTTCGACAGGCGTGCCCTTCGCCAGGTGGACTACGCGCTGCTGCTCACCTTCGTGGCGTTCTTCGTTTTCGTGGGCAACGTCGCGCGCATCGAAACGGTGCAGCACGCTATAGCGTCGATTGTAGACGGCCACGTGCTGCTGGTGGGCGCCTTGGCTAGCCAGCTCATCTCCAACGTGCCTGCTGCCATCATGCTGTCGGGCTTTACCAGCGACTGGCCCGCGCTGCTCGTGGGCGTCAACATCGGCGGGCTGGGCACGCTGGTGGCATCGATGGCGAGCCTGATTTCCTACAGGCAGCTTGCCGTGGCGTATCCCAAGGCTAAAGGCCGCTACCTGCTGCTGTTCACGGGCATCAACCTGGCTTTCCTGGTCGCCATGCTTGCCCTCAGCCTCGTGATTGCATAGGCGCGGCTTCGTTGCATGGGAAGCACGTGGATTCGCGGGAGTTTATTTGCAAGGCAGAGGAGCTTATCGCCTAGGGCATGCCGCAGTGGTTCCTAGACGGCGTCGGTGTCGCGCTGCTCGCTCCCACCGCAATCATCCCACGGAAGTACCGCTTCGAGGCGGCATCCAACCACACAGTGAGTCAGGGGCAACACGGGTAACATCGTTCGACTCCATCTACCTGGGTTTGCCAAGTTGTCGATGCTCTGTAAATGGAGGTTCCTACTCCACGTTGTTTACCGTTCTGGCGGGATGCTCGCCGCGGTCCACGGCTTTGATGTTCTCCATGATCATGGCGAAGCTCCTGCGGAAGCTCGATGCCGTCACGCCGCCGATGTGCGGGCTGAACAGCAGCTTGCCCTCCACCTCGGGCGGCAGGTTGAGCAGCATATGGCTTGCCTGCACGGGCTCGTGCGAAAGCGTGTCCAGACCAGCGCCTGCAAGCTTGCCGCTTTCGAGCGCGGCTGCCAGCGCCGCGTCGTCCACCAGCTCGCCGCGGGCCGTGTTCACGAAGAACGCGCCGTCCTTCATGTGCGAGAAGAACTCCGCGTCGGCCATGCCGGTCGTTGCGGGGGTCACGGGCACGTGCAGACTCACGATGTCGCTGGCTGCCAGCAGGTCCTCTAGCGGGCGATACTCCACGCCGAGCGCGGTCTCCTCGTTCTCGCTCAGTCGGTGGCGCTTGTAGTAGTAGATCGCCTGCACCCCGAACGCCCGAAGCAGTGCCGCCGTCTTCCTCGCGATGTCGCCGAATCCCAGCAGGCCCACCGTGCAGTCGGCCAGCTCCCTGAGCGAACCTTCGTGGATGTAGGCCACCTTGGTCTCGATCTGCCGCCCGTCGCGCACCGCCTCGTGGTTGGGCACCACCTCGCGCAGCAGGCCCAGCATCAGCAGCACGGCCTGCTCGGCCACGGCCGACGCGTTCATGCCCTGGCTGTTGCACACGCAGATGCCCAGCTTGCTGGCCGCTTCCACGTCGATCTTGTTGAAGGCCACGCCCTCCGAATGCACCATCTTGAGGCTGGGCATGCGCTCCATCAGCGACCCGCGCATCTCGCCGATGGCATCGATCACCACGACCTGCGCGTCGCCCGCCGCCTCGACGTAGTCATCGTCGGGCAGCCCGCACGGCATGTCCACGATCTGCAGCTGCTGCAGGTAGCTGTCGCCGCCGCAGTACTTTTGCATGTTGCCAGCTTCGCCAATGTGCAGAACCTTCATCATCGTGATCGCCCCCATCGTAGGTAAGTGCCGCCCGCGCGCCGCGAGCCTCATGTCGCCCGCGCCCACGCGAGGCGAGCCGCATGTCGCCCGCGCCCCGCGCGCGCTCGCAAGTCTGCTTCTACTGTAACGCTTATCGCCCCTGCGAGGGGACGCTATGCGTCGTGCGTACGGGCGGCCCGTCGGCGTGGTAATTTACATTGTCGGCTAGCGCGGCTATTGTTGTCGAATAGGTTGCTGCCGGTCGTGGCTTCAGTGTCCAAGTTCAACCCCGGTTTCTATCTCAAGACAAAGGAGATTGGTAACGAGTGGCCTGGACGTGAAGGGTTCCGAGGCCGCGAGTGCCGAATCTGCAGTCCGCGTTTGGCTAGGCTGCTAACTAGCTCGAGCTGGGAGGAAGCATGTACTTCGATTACGGCGAGGCGACAACCTGCGTGCAGCGCTACGGGTCGCCGTTGGGGAGCATGCTCCTGGCGGCGGACGAAGCCGGACTTGTCGGCGTGTGGTTCGAGGATCAGAAGCACTTCGCCTGCAACCTTCCCGCAGAGCATGTCGAGCACGAAACTCCGGTGCTGGCAGATGCGAAACGCTGGCTGAACGCGTACTTCGCGGGGGAGCAGCCCGGCTTTATCCCGCAGCTGCATCTGATGGGTAGCGAGTTCAGACTGGCCGTGTGGCAGATCCTGCTGCAGATTCCCTACGGGCGCACCACGACCTACGGCCAGATCGCCCGGCAGCTCGCCCGGCAGCGCGGCCTCGAGCGAATGTCCGCGCAGGCTGTTGGCGGAGCGGTCGGGCACAACCCCATCTCCATCATCGTGCCGTGCCACCGCGTCGTTGGCGCAAGCGGCAGCCTCACCGGGTACGCTGGGGGTATCGAAAAGAAAGCCCGTCTGCTCGAGCTGGAACACGCGTCGAGCTGCTAAGGTATCGGGAAGCCCGAACGCCCGCGCCTCGCCTTGGCGGCGTGGCTGCACGTCGTCGCCGTTGCCGCTAGATTGCGTGCTCCGCGGTGCGAACGCGGCTGGCACTTGACGGCTTGCTGCGAGTCGGCACGCCCTCTGCGGCATATAATCTTGCCAGCAGCCGGTGTCGGCGAAGCCTCGCCGCCGCTGCTAGCTCGACTTTGGACAACCCTTGAAGGACATGTGCATGAAAGTATTCGACAAGCTATTCGGCGGCCTCAACATGAAGTGGCTCTACGTGGTCGTGTTTGCCATAGTGGCCGGCGCGATCACCGGCATCGCGGGATCGATCCCCGCTATCAATGGCACATCGCTGCACGACATAGCGGTCACCTACGAATGGTGGCTCATATTCGCCTTCGTAATCGCCTCCAACTGCAGCAAGAACTGGGAGTCGATGCTCAAGATCTTTGTGTTCTTCCTCATCAGCCAGCCGCTGTGCTTCGGCACCGAGGTGCTGCTCGGCTCGCTCACCCCCGACAAGGCCATCTACTACTACACCGCCATCTGGGGGCCGGCCACGCTCATGACCCTGCCAGGCGGCTTCATCGCGTTCTACATCCGCAAGCAAAACGCGCTGGGCAGCATCGTGCTGGGCCTGGGCAACACCATTCAAGCGCTCATGGGGGTGAGCTACGTCAACTCGATGCTGGCCAACCCGCCGTTCCACCTGGTCACCGTAGTCGTGTGCTTCGCGTCCATCTTCATAATGACGTTCGCCATTCAGAAGCAGAACAAGTTCCGCGTCATCGCGCTGCTGGTCACGCTGGTCGCGATCGTCGCGCTGGTCGCGTTCGCGCTGCTCACCGGCCGCTCGCTGTCTTAGCTCGCCGCGCTGTCGAGGCGCTGCGCCTCCGAGGTGCCGCGCTGTCGAGGCACCGCTGTCGAGGCAAACCGCGCCGCAAATCCCACACGCAAGAAGAGGGGGCACCTCGTGGAGGCGCCCCCTCTTCTTGTTGCTGCAAAATCTGTTCGAGTCGACGTTCGCCGTGCGGCCGCTGCGCTGCTGCCGTCGGCACGCTACCAGGCGGTCTTCACGGCTCCGTCTGCGTCGCTGGCCATGCCGCCGTCTTCGGCGATCTCGGGCCAGGTCTGCGCAACCTCGCCGATCTTGCTCTTGCGCAGCAGGAAGCACGCAACGGCCAGGTCGATCGCCGCCAGCACGAGCGTGAACACCACCGAGTCGATCGAGAAGTCGCCCGTCGAAGAGAGGATGTTGCCGTTTCCGCCGTTGAAGAGCCAGAGCTGAATGCTGCTGCAGATGTCGTTGAAGCCGTGCAGCACCACGCAAGACCACAGGTTGCCGCTCCTGAAGTAGATCGCGCCGTACATCATTCCGGCGGTGATGGAGAGCGTCATCTGGCAGAGGGTGTCGGGCAGAGGCGCTTCCAGCGCGTTCACGATGTGCATGACTCCAAAGATCAGTCCGGACGCGACCACGGCCCTGATCACGCCTTCGCGCTTGGTGCCGAAGTGCTCGAGGAAGGTCTCGCCGATCAGGGCACGCGCCTCGATTTCTTCGGTGAGGCCGATGGAGATCATCGCCACCATGCACACGATCGACCCGCCGCCGAAGTCGACGGTGAACCCGCCCACCATTTGCGTGCCGACAATCGTGCCCACGACCAGGAAAACGCCCAGGACCAGGATGTACGCGCCGGTGGCGATGCCGCCCTTGAAGCCCCTGCCCGTCTTGGTGAGGAGCCTGATCCTGCCGGATTTCTTGAGAACGACGCACAGGACGATAGCCACGACTATCTCGCAAGCGAGCATCAGCGGCATTGTGGGCGGCTTGCTGCCGTCGGGAGAGATGGCCATGTGCACGCCGCTGATGATGCCGCCAACGATCGACATGCTCAGCGCGAAGATGACGAAGATGAGAAGGGCGTACAGGAATGGATGTTTAACGCGCAGTTTCGAAAGCATCATGCACCTTTTCGTGGGATTTGATCTGGCAAATTCACGGATAACTGTATCACAGTTCGCACATGTAACCCTATTGATATGTAGAATCGGAATCGCGGTGCGCGATGCATCGCGCGGTAGGATGGCTGCCAGTCGGGTGCAACTTCGGCACCCCCGATAGGCTTTACCTGCCACGCAGCAGGTGGCACGCTGCCTGGCTTCCCCAGTTTGCCGCAGAACAGCGTAACTGGGTTCAAACTTCTATTTGTCAAATGATACATAGAAGTTTTATAGAAGTTGGAACCCGCAAGTGTCGCTCGCCGATGGTGCGGAGAAGCTGCTGCCGGCCAAATCTCGCAGAATCCTGAGGGAGCTTGTTGCTGTACGCTCTTGACGTTTGCGACAAACGCAAATCTGCAGATTTGCGTTGCTTTTCTTGACCGGCGTGGCGGCGGGCGGGTACCATCTCAACGTTAGAAACTCGACGGTCAAGACCCAAGACTACAGAAAGGCCCGGGGTGAAATGAGAGACATTTCGAGAAGAGGGTTCGTGAAGATCATGGGCGCGGGTTGCGCCGGCGTCGCGCTTGCGGGCGTGGCGGGCTGCTCGCCTTCGGGCGCAGGCTCCAGCTCCAACGTTGCCGACACCGTGGTATATGGCAAGATCTACACGTCCAACGCGTCGCGTGACTATGCCGAGGCCCTTGCAGTCAAGAACGGCAAGTACATCTATGTGGGCAGCGCCGACGGCGTGCAGCAGTACATCGAGGATGGCACCACCGTGGTGGTCGACCATCGCGACCGGGGCCTCGTGATGGCGGGTGCCACCGAGGGCCACGGCCACTACGTTGGGCAGGGCGCGTTGGAGCACCTCAAGTTCTCGGTCACGGGCACCACCGAGGACGAGATTCTCGCCAACGTCAAGCAGTACGTGGCCGACAATCCCGACAAGAGCGTCTACTACACCTTCGGCTGGGACAACGTGGCCATGCTCAAGGTCAAGGAGAGCATCGAGATGAAGAGCAAGCTCGATGCCATCTGCTCCGACAAGGTGATGCTGATCGTGGACAACTCGGGCCACAACGCCTTCTTCAACAGCAAGGCGGCCGAGGTTGCAGGCGTTACCAAGGACACCCAGATCGTGGGCGGCGTGCTGTCGAAGGGTTCCGACGGCGAGCTGCTGGGTCTGGCATCCGACATGGCCATGAACTACTTCCTCAAGTACGCGGTGGCCACGCAGCAGATCGTGGCCGAGGCCGATTACGAGGGCATCGCCAAGGCGATGGAGGAGGCGCTGCATTCCAGCGGCTACACCAACTACCAGGACGGCTGGACCAACTACTGGGGCACCCAGCTCATGGACGCGCTGGCTTCCTACGACAGGAAAACGGGTCTTTCGGTGGCGATGGGCGGCTCCTACAAGATCGACTCCTACGACGACTGGAAGTCCGAGCTTTCGAAGGCCGAGGATTGCATGAAGAAGTACCCCACCGATCACTTCAAGTACAACGTGATCAAGCTGTTCGCCGATGGCGAGTCGGTCGAGGGCAAGTCGGGCTGGCTGCTCGATGGCTACGTGGATGGCAGCCACGGCACGCAGGTGTGGGACGACGACGTGATGAACGACATCGTGAAGGCCGCCAATCAGGTCGGCCTTTCGGTGCACGTGCACTCGCAGGGCGACGGCGCCACACAGCAGGTGGTAAACGCGTGCATCAATGCCGAGAGCGTGAAGAAGGACGGCGTGCTCAACGGCATTTGCCACGGGCGCAACTACACCACCGAGACCAAGAAGAAGATGGGCGAGCACAACATCTACGCTGCTCAGAACATCAATTGGCGCGCCCTTGGCAGCAAGGAGAACGCCAACCAGATCGAGGAAGTGATGTCCATGGACCTGTACATGGCGGGCTATCCCATCAAGTCGCTGATCGACAACGGCGTGCTGGTAACCTCGTCGACCGACGTACCTGCGGCCGCGGGCGCTCCGACCGATGTGTGCGGCATCATGGAGGTGGCGGTGAACGGCACGCGTGGCGATATGGACGTGTTCCAGGTCGACGAGTCGGAGAAGGTCGACATCGAGCAGGCGCTGGACATCATGACCATCAACGGCGCCAAGCAGCTGCAGATGGACGGCGAGCGCGGCTCGATCGAGGTCGGCAAGTACGCCGACTTCCTGCTGCTCGACAAAGACATCACAACCTGCGACAAGGACAAGATCCACGAGGGCAAGGTCGCGAGCGTGTACTTCGAGGGCAAGGAAGTGTACACGGCTTAGCGGCTCGCGGCGCTGGGCGCGCGGCTTGCGGGTGCGGTCGCGAGTGCTGACGCTGCTTGCAAGGTATACCGGAGGGGAGGCCCATTCGCGGTTGCGGGTGGGCCTCCTTGTGTGCTGAGGAAATGCCAGTCTAGCGGCCAGAATGTGCTTGCGCTTATGCGTTGTACGTGATACACTCTGTTTTGTACAACGTACTACTAAGGAGGTTTGCAATGGCAGATGCAATGGTCACCGCACGTATGTCTCAGGAAAAGAAAGATGCCTGCAACCGCATTCTCGAGCAGCTCGGCACCAACCCATCGCAAGTGGTCAACCAGCTATTCGACTACGTGATCGAGAAGCAGGAGCTCCCGTTCTCCACGGGGATGAGACACAGACACACGAAGGAAGAGATTGCAGAAGCGATCGCCTTCGTCGACAGCATTCCAGAACGAATGACGTCCGGTGCTTATTCCACCATGACCGCCAAAGAAGCCAAGCTCGAGCGGCTCAAGGCTAAAGGACTCTTGTAGAGAGGGAATGCTCAAATGGAAAATCTGTTTCTCGATACCAATGTCATCATTGACTATCTCGATGAACGTCCAGGATATACGCAGAGCGCACGAAAACTCATGCTTCTTGGAATACTGGGTGAATTCAACTTATGGATTGGGGCATCCCAAGTTACCGACGTGTTCTATATTCTCTCAAATGGAGGACGTGCATCGGAAGCCGAGAGGGTGAAGGCCAAAATCCGCAAAATCGGAAAGTTCATTCATATCTGCTCATTGGCGGAGCCGGATATTGATGCGGCGCTCGAATCTCCCTGGGTTGACTTTGAGGATGCCTGTTTGTATGAATGCGCGCGCAAGGTTAAGGCCAAGGCCATCATCACTCGCAACAAGAAGGACTTCGAGAAGTCGTTCATCAGGGTGTGCGACTGCGACGAGTGGTTCGCCTACCTCGAGGATACGAAGGGGCTGATCTACGAGGAGATTGAGCTGGAGTAGCGCCCAGACCAATCTGAAGGCGGCTTCGTTCGGTTGCGCTCGCGAGTGCTTCCGCTACTGCTGTGTCTTCTCGCCGGCTACTACTGCTCGTTGCCGTGCACGTACTTCTCGATCACGCCTAGCAGCTGGCCTACGTCGATGGGCTTGGTCACGTAGTCGTTCATGCCGGCCTGCATGGCAAGTGCGCGGTCTTCTTCGAAGGCGTTGGCCGTCATGGCCACGATCGGGATCTGGCGGCCCACTTCGCCCAGGTTGCGAATCGCCCGGGTTGCGTCGTAGCCGTTCATGCGTGGCATCTGGATGTCCATGAACACCAGGTCGTACGTGTGGGCATCGGCTTGCCGCATCGCGTCCACGGCTTCGTCGCCGTCGCGGGCGATGCTCACCACGATGCCGTGCTGCTCCAAGATGGCCTGTGCAATCTCCTGGTTGGTGGCGTTGTCCTCCACCAGCAGCACCCGGGTGCCTTCGACCTTCTCGTCCTCGTAGGCGGGCAGCATCGCATCGAACGCCGGCGACTCGGAGCTGGGCAGGGCATCTCTGGTCTCGTATGCCGAGACCAGCACGTGCCTCAGCTCCGACATGAAGATGGGCTTCGACACGAACCCGGTCACTCCGGCCTCACGGGCCTCCGCCTCGATCTCGCCCCAGTCGTAGGCGGTGAGCACGATGATGGGCACCGAGTCGTTGGAAATGTGCCGGCGAATCTGGCGCACCGTCTCGATGCCGTTCATGTCGGGCATGAGCCAGTCGATGATGTAGGCAGCGTACTCGTCGGCTTCCTCGGCGGCCACCCTGGCGCGGAGCACGGCCTCCTTGCCGGAGAGCGTCCAGTCGCTGCGCAGGCCCACCGACTTGAGCATGTTGCTCACGCTGATGGCGGTGTGCGAGTCGTCGTCGGCCACGAGGGCGCGCATGCCGCGCATCTCCTCGATCACGCCCTGCTCCACTGGCTCGCAGCTGATCTTGCAGTCCAGGCTCACCACGAATTCCGAGCCCACGCCCAGCTTGCTGCTAACCGTGATCTCGCCGCCCATCATGTCCACGATGTTCTTGGTAATGGCCATGCCCAGGCCCGTGCCCTGGATGCCGCTCACGGTGGAGTTCTTCTCGCGGGTAAACGGCTCGAAGATGTGCTTCTGGAACTCCTGGCTCATGCCGATGCCGTTGTCCTTGACGTGGAACTCGTAGTGCGCGTAGCCCGAGCTGCTGCACGGCTTCTCTATGATGCGCAGCGCCATGGTGCCGCCCGGCTTGGTGAACTTCACCGTGTTGCTCAGCATGTTGAGCAACACCTGCTCGAGGCGCAGGCTGTCGCAGATCACGTGCTCGTGGATCACGTCCACGGTGTCGATCAGGAAGTCGAGCTGCTTGGCGTTCACGTTGGCCTGCATGATGGTGCGGATGTCGTGCATCACGTCGGGAAGGCTCATGTCCTTCTCCTCGATGTTGACCTTGCCGCTCTCGATGCGGCTCATGTCCAGCACGTCGTTGATGAGCGAGAGCAGGTGGCTGCTCGAAGTGGTGATCTTGGAGAGGTAGTCGCGCACCTGCTCGGGGTTGTCGATGTGCGCGGCCGCCAGCGCCGTGTAGCCCATGATCGCGTTCATAGGCGTGCGGATGTCGTGGCTCATGTTGTTGAGGAAGGTGGTCTTGGCGCGGTTGGCATGCTCTGCCGCCATGAGGGCATCGCGCAGCAGGTCGGCCTGCTTGATCTGCTCGCTCACGATGTCGTTTACGTCGCGGAAGCCCAGCACCAGGAACTGCACGCCGTTGTCGTCGGTGAACTTGGCGGAGTTGAGCTGGTAGTGGTAGGTGGCGTCGCCGTCTATGCGCTTGTACCCGATGGAATGGATGCCGCTCTCGGGCGTGGCGGCCAGAAGGGCCGCGGTCGTGGTTTGCTCGAGCATGCGCTCGCGGTCGTCTTCGGCAACGAACCTCTCGATATAGGCCGCAAGGCCGTCGTGGTAGTTCTCGCACATGCGCGCCGCGTCGATGGCGGGCTTGTGCATCCCCGTCTCGTCGACTCGAAAGTGCGTGTAGGCGCCCGTCTCGATGTTGATGAGGAAGAGGTTGCTGTACTCGCTGCCCAGCGCGTTGATGATCTCGAGGTTCTGGCTCATCTGCCGCTCGAGCTCGGCATGGCGGCGCATGAAGTCGGTCATGTCGCTGCACACGCTCAGGATGGCCAGACGCCCGTCGTCGGCACGTACGACCTTGCCGCGGTCGGTGGTCCAGAACCAGCTGCCGTTCTTGCGCTTCATGCGGTACTGGGTTTCGTACACGAGACCCTCGTAGTACTCCGGTCCGATGTCTTCCAGGACCTGTGGCGTGTCGTCGGGATGGATCATGTTGCCCACCATGCCGTCGATGCCCTGCACGAGATCGTCCGTATCGGCGTAGCCCAGCATGGCGACCATGGCGTTGTTGGCGTAGAAGAACGGGAACCCGTCTTCGCAATAGCCGCCGATCACGCCTATGCCGATGCTGGCACCGGCGAGGTCGGAGATTACGGCGTTTACGTCCACGCCGGATGTGCTGATGGTGTCTGCGCTCATGAACTTCCTTTCGACGCGAAAATTATAGATGACGCAGGCCTGTTTATGCAGCTAGGTGAGTAAACCCACCAAGCCAAACGGCTCGAACGGCTATGCCCGCAGGCCGCCCCTCCGCCCCATAGGCAAGCCTGCCGCCCCAAACTATCCCTAGACCAAACTCAAAGATGCTCCCAATCTCGAAAGGCTATATTTGAAGAGTTCGCAGGCTGCAATGCGGCGCACTCCGGCGCTCCGCCCTGCAGCAACATCTGTCATCGAATCTGGAGCGAAATGAAACCTTCGATCAAAAACTCCTCGCGCGGCCACGCGTGCACCCCCGGCCACGCGTGCACCCCCGGCCACGCGGGCGACTCCGCTCCCGCACCTGCGGGCGGCCACACCACCGCGCCCGCCCCCGCGCGCAAGCGCGCCAAGGGCGGCATACCGCTTTCGGCCGGCATGGTGCTCGTTACGCTGGGCGTGGTGTACGGCGACATCGGCACCAGCCCCATGTACACGCTCAAGTCGATCGTGTCCAACAACGGCGGCATCGCCAGCGTTACCGAGGAAACCGTGGTGGGCGCGCTGTCGCTCATCATCTGGACCATGACGCTCGTGACCACCGTGAAGTACGTGCTCATCGCCATGAAGGCCGACAACCACAACGAGGGCGGCATCTTCGCGCTGTATTCGCTCGTGCGAAAGTGCGCCAAATGGCTCATTATCCCCGCCATGGTGGGAGGCGCGGCGCTGCTGGCCGATGGCATCCTGACCCCCGCCGTTACGGTGACCACCGCCATCGAGGGCCTGCGCACCATCCCGCTGGGCGAGCAGATCCTGGGCGACGGCCCCACCATGGTGATGGTGATCACCATCGCGATCATCTGCCTGCTGTTCGCGGTGCAGCGCGCCGGCACAAGCTCCATCGGCAAGTTCTTCGGCCCGGTGATGGCGGTGTGGTTCCTATTCCTGGGCGGCGCGGGACTGCTCAACCTGTTCGGCAACCCCGCGGTGCTCAAGGCGTTCAACCCCGTCTACGGCATCGAGTTCCTGGCAAGCCCCAACAACGTCCACGGCCTGCAGATCATGGGCTTCGTGTTCCTCTCGTCCACCGGCGCCGAGGCGCTCTACTCCGACATGGGACACGTGGGCAAGCGCAACATCTACGCGTCGTGGCCCGTCGTCAAGCTCTGCCTCATCCTCAACTACCTGGGGCAAGGCGCCTGGCTGCTGGGATGCAACCCCGCCGACCCCGCGCTTGCGGGCCTCGTCAACCCCTTCTACCTCATGCTTCCCGGGGTGGTGCGCCCGTTCGCCATCGCGCTTTCCACCGTTGCGGCCATCATCGCGTCGCAGGCGCTCATCACCGGAGCCTACACGCTGGTGAGCGAGGCCGCGCGCCTCGACCTCATGCCGCACATGCGCATCAACTACCCGTCGGCCACCAAGGGCCAGATCTACATTCCGCTGGTCAACTCTGTGATGTGGGTCTCCACCGTGGCGATCGTGCTGCTGTTCCAGACTTCCGAGCACATGGAGGCGGCGTACGGCCTGGCCATCACCATCACCATGCTCATGACCACGGTGCTGCTCACGGCCTACATCGGCAGCGTGCGCGGCAAGCCGGCTCTGGCGGTGCTGTTCGCCGTCGTGTTCTGCGCCATCGAGCTGCTGATCTTTGCCTCGAGCATCGTCAAGTTCTTCGCCGGAGGCTACGTGATGGTCATCGTGGCCGGGCTGCTCTTCGCCGTGATGTACATCTGGCGGCGCGGCACCGCCATCGAGCGCGCGCAGACGGTGTATCTGCCGCTGGAGAGCTACATCGACCAGCTCTCCGCGCTGCGTGCCGACGACGAGTTCCACCGCCTCACCGACAACCTGGTGTTCGTGACCAACGACTCGTCGGCGGGCAAGCTCGACCGCGACATCCTCTACTCCATCCTGGACCGGCAGCCCAAGCGCGCGCGGGCGTACTACTTCGTGAACGTGCACGTAACCGACGACCCGTTCACGCGCGAGTACACCGTCAACGACTTTGGCACCGACTTCCTGTTCAAGGTGCAGCTGCGCCTGGGCTTCAAGGTCGATCAGCAGGTGAGCAGCTACCTGCACCAGGTGGTGGCCGAGCTGGTGGAGAGCGGGCAGATCGAGCCGCAGCACCACAAGTACTCGATCTTCCGCACCAAGAGCGCCATCGGCGACTTCCGCTACTGCCTCATCCGCAAGGTCATCAATTCCGACACCGGGCTGGCGGCGCGCGACTATCATGTGATGAAGCTCAAGTACGCGATCCGCGGCCTGTGCGGCTCGCCGGTCCGCTGGTACGGCCTGGGCAGCTCGAGCGTGATCGTGGAGTACGTGCCGCTGTTCTCCAAGAAGAAGGCGCAGGAGAAGCTCACGCGCATCGCGATGGTGGAGGACGACCCTGGCGCGCACGGGCCGCTCGAGAAGCTGGAGGTTGCGCACGCGGACGCGAGTGCGGACGCTGGCGCGGACGTGGACGGGGAAGACGACATCTTCAGCGTGGACACTCGCGGCGACCGCGAGAGCAACCGTGCCCGTGCCGGCTCCGACCTCGTGGGAGGCGACACCGCGAGCTTCGACCCGGTCAAGCCCGGCCACAAGGAAGAAGATTAGACTGCGCACGGCTATCATATGAGGCGGCATGGCCTCGGCGGCTCGAGCGTGTTCATCGAACATGCGCTTCGGCCGTGCTGTCGATGTAGACGCCGAGAGTACGGTGACAGCAAGGCGCGGCGGGCGCGACGCGCGGTGCCGTCGGAGGTGGGCGACTTTGAAGAACGTGCTGTTCATATCTCCCTGCGGCGACCTCGAGGGCGGCGCCGAGCGCAGCGTGCACGAGCTGATGCGCCACTTGACGAGGGTCGGGCACAGGGTGTTCGACGCGTTTCCCGAGGGCAATCCGGGCGAGAAGGAGTGGCTGCGCAGCGAGCTGGCCGCTGCAGGAGTCGTGCCCGTGGGGGTGCGAGGGCTTGACTGGTGGCCCGATGCCCCCAACGCGCAGCTTGCGAGGCGCGCGGGTGGCCAGGGCGACCTTGCGGCTATCCGGCAGATTCGCGAGGTCATCGCCGGCAACGGCATCGACGTGGTGGTGAGCAACACCGTCAACGTGTACCAGGGAGCCATGGCCGCCGCGCTCGAAGACGTGCGACATATCTGGCTCGTCCACGAGTTTCCCTACGGCGAGTTCGCCTACTTTGCCAACAGGCTGGATTTCGTCTGCGAGATGTCGGACGCGGTGCTGTGCGTTGCCGGCCCGCTTCACGATTGCCTGTCGGAGATGTGCGGCGAGAAGCCCATCGGGACCTTTCTGCCCTATGTGGACTTCGCAGGTGCCGGCGTGGCAGGATGCGGAGAGTGTGCGGCCGGCGCTGCTGAGGGCGCGCCCGGTGCCGCCCCGCGTCCGATTCGCCGCGTCGTGTCGGTGGGGCTGATGTCGGAGCGCAAGAACCACCTCGAGCTTCTGCGTGCCTGCAAGCTTCTGGCCGAGAGGGGCCACGACGACTTGCAGGTCGCCTTCATCGGCAACTGTGGCACCGACTACCGGCGCAAATGCGACGACTACATCGCAGAGGCGGGGTTGCAAAACGTGGAGTTCCTGGGATTTCGCGAGCGCCCGTGGAGCTGCGTCGGCGAAGGCGACCTCGTGGTGCTGCCGTCGCCTCTCGAGACGTTCGGGTGCGTATTCGCCGAGGCGCTGGCCCATGGAGTGCCTGTCGTGGCGGCCGACAACCCCGGATTCCGGATGATCCACGACCGCTTCGACGCAGGGATCCTCTACCCATCCGGCGACGTGGAAGCGCTGGCAAGCACCATCGAGCAAGTGCTCGCCAACTGCGCCGAAGCCGAGCGGTCTGCCGCAGAGACGGCTCCAAGGGTCCGCGAAGCCTTCAGCGTAGAGAGCGCATATGCCGACTTGATCACCCAGATCGAGAGCGGCGAGCATCCAACCTCCAAGATCCGCTACGAGCTGTACGACTTCCACGCTTTGGACGATCTGGTGCAGCGACCCGAGATTGTTCACAATACTGGTGCATCTCTGGACATGGACGAATTTCTCTACAACAACGCGGGGTGCGATCCCTACTATGCACAGTGGTTTGAAGAGCACAAGGTGGGGGAGTTCGAGGCGCAGCTGCAGCGCATGGCGGTGTTGCCCGAGATGCCGCTGTTCAGCGTGATCGTTGTTGGGAGTGGACGCACCGCAAAACATACGTTGGCTTCGATAGATGCGCAGACATATGCGAATTGGGAATGCGTGAAGATCCGTTCGTCGCGCGCGATCGCGGAGGGTGTCGAGGCGGCTCGGGGGGAGTTCGTCTGCTTCGTTGAATGCGGTGACTTGCTCGAGGCCGATGCGCTGTTCGAGTTCGCGAAGGCGGTGAGCGAGCAGCCCGACGTGGACTTCCTCTACTGTGACGAAGACGAGCTGGACGGCGACGGCACGCACCGCCTCCCGCTGTTCAAAGGCGGCTTCAATCACGACTTGCTGCGCGCCACCAACTACATCGGGCGCACGCTTTGCATACGCAAAGCGGTGCTCGATCAGCTCGAGCTTGGCGACCCACGGCTCGACGAAGCCTGGTGCCACGACCTTGCGCTGCAGGCCTCCGAGAAGGCGCGGCGCATCCACCACGTGCCTCGCATGCTGTACCATCGCACGGCGGCAACCCCGCCCGAGGCGGTCGGTCGCGCGACATCGGTTCTGGCCGCGGCTCGTCGCAGAGTGGCAACCTTGGTCGAATCCCACCGCGGAAAAGGGGAGCCGTTCGAAGCGCTGCCGGCAGACAATCCGCCTTCATCCGGCGAGAACGTGGTTGCGGCTTCGCTCGCAGTCGCGCGGCATCTCGAGCGCATCGGCGCGCGCGCAAGCGTGCAGCCGCTCGACCCCGAGCGGGCCAATCTGGCCCAGCCGCCTTGCGACCGGCCTCAGTTCGAGGTGCGCTATGCCGTGTCCGAGGGCGAGCCGCTGGTCTCCATCATCATCCCCAGCAAGGACCACATCGAGCTGCTCTCGCGATGCATCGACTCGATCGAGCAGCTCAGCACCTACCGCAACCACGAGATCGTGGTCGTGGAGAACAACAGCACCCAGCAGAGCACGTTCGACTACTACGCGAGCGTCGGGCGGCGCTATCCCAACGTGCGCGTGGTGCGATGGCCGGGCGAGGGCTTCAGCTTCTCGCAGATCGTGAACTTCGGCCGCACGCAGGCCAAGGGCGACTACCTGCTCATCCTCAACAACGACACCGAGGCGATCACCCCCGACTGGATCGAGCGCATGCTGGGACACTGTGCGCGGCCGGAGGTGGGCGCGGTGGGCGCCAAGCTCTACTACCCCGACGACACCGTGCAGCACGCGGGCATGGCCATGGCGGTCGAGGGCGCCACGCTGCAGTTCATGCATCTGCCGCGCGAGTGCGGCGGCTACCAGAACCTCGCCAACCTGCAGCGCGATGCCAGCGCGGTGTGCGGCGCGTGCCTCATGACCAGCGCCGACAGCTACGACGCGGTGGGCGGACTCGACCCCGAGCTGGCGGTCGAGCACAACGACGTGGATTTCTGCCTCAAGCTGCGCCGGGCGGGCAAGCTCGTGGTGTTCCTGCCCGACGTGGAGCTGCACCACTACGAGTCGGCATCGCGCGGCGTTGCGCCCAAGCCGCAGCACTTCCGCGAGACGGGCACGCTCATGCGCCGCTGGAGCGAGCTGTTCGCGGCGGGCGACCCGTATTACAGCCCGTGCCTGCAGCCGGTGTTCTACAAGGTGATGCACTGGAAGCTCTAGCTCCGGCCCCCGTTCTGGTTCGGGTGGGCTCCAGCTCCGACCCAACCCCGACCCGGCTCCGGCCCCGACCCGAGTCTGGCTTCAACTTGGCACATTCAATTTATCTCAAAGTGCACACAAAACCCTATGGCACTGGTACAATTTGGAGCGTGTGACAAAAATTCATCGAAAACCAAACCACCCTCTGCGCTGAGGGGGGGGTAGCGAAGCCATGAACCAAACCGATCTGCTCGAGCAGCTTCTGGACAACGCCAACGACATCATCCAGGTAAGCGACGCCCAGACCTTCGAAATCCTATATGCCAACAAGAACGCGCGCGAGTACTCCGGCAACGCCGAAGCTCCCCGCGCGGGGCAGCTTTGCCACGAGTACATGTTCGGCCTCGACGACAAGTGCGCCGATTGCCCCATGCGCGACCCGAACTGCCGCGAAGCCACCGAGGCGGAATACGACAACGGCAAAGAGGTCTTTCTGGTTCGCACGGTCATGCTCGATTGGAACGGCCGCCCCGCTTTCGTGGAGTACGCTCACGACATCACCGAGCTGTACCGCCTCCGTGCCAGCGAGCGCAAGGAATTCGAGCGCGAGCAATACGAGCATCTCGAGGAGCAGAACAAGATCTTCCACGCCCTCACGCACGACCTCGTCAACATCTACCTGGTCGACCTCGATAAGGGCACGGCTAGGATTCTCAAGCTCGATGCCGCCTATGTGGACGTGCCGGGCAAGACCAGCCATCGGGAATTCCCGTTCGACCCCGTGCTATCGCAGTGGATCGACACCGTGGTGCATCCCGACGACCGCGAGCACGTGCGCGGGGTGCTCAACGTCGAGAACATGCGCAAGGTCTTCGAAGACCAATACGAGTGCGTGGGCACCTACCGCAGCATCGGCGAGGGCGATGTCCACTGGTTCCAGTACAAGATGAGCAAGGCGGATGCCGAGGGCAGCCTCGCGGTGCTGGGCTTCCAGGTCATCGACGACATCGTGCGCGAGCAAGAGGAACGCACTGCGTCCGAACATGCCCGCGAGAAGGCCTACCAGCAGAAGCTGCTGGCCGCCAAGGAAGAGGCCGAGCTGGCCAACGATGCCAAGACGGAGTTCCTCAAGCGCATGAGCCACGACGTGCGCACGCCGATCAACGGCATTCGCGGCATGCTCGACATGGCCGACAAGTTCCCGCTCGATGTCGACAAGCAGGCAGAGTGCCGCGCCAAGGCGCGCGAGTCGGCCACGCTGCTGCTCGAGCTTATCAACGAAGTGCTGTTCATGTGCAAGCTCGAGTCCAAGAACATCGTGCTCTCGCACGAGCCTTTCGACATCATCGACGTGGCCGAGGACGTGTGCAAGGTGGCGCTGAGGCAGTCTGCAGAGTGCGGCATCCAGATCTCGCAGGAAAACTGCCATGTGCCGCATCGCAAGGTCATCGGCAGCCCGGCGCACTTCCGCCACGTTCTCATGAACATCGTGACCAACGCCATCAAGTTCAACAAGGAGAACGGCAAGGTCGTGGTCACGTGCCGCGAGGCTGCCTGCGAAAACGGCGTCGTCACCATAGAGTTCAAGTGCCGCGACACCGGCATCGGCATGGACCCGGAGTTCGCCAAGCACGTCTTCGAGCCGTTCACGCAGGAAGACGGCGAGGTGCGCTCGGAGTTCATGGGCACGGGGCTGGGCATGGCCATTGCCAAGAGCATCGTGGACAAGATGGGCGGCACCATCACCTGCGAGAGCGAGAAGGGCGTGGGCACCACGTTCGACGTGATGATACCGCTGCAGATCGACGAGTCTGCGTGCTCCGAGGCCGACTCGGGCGGTGCGCCTGCGGGCGAGAATCCGCTCGAGGGCATGCGCATCTTGCTGGCGGAAGACAACGAGCTGAACATGGAGATCGCCGAGTTCCTGGTCGAAGACGCAGGTGCCGTGGTGCTGAAGGCCCGCAACGGGCTGGAGGCCGTGGAGACGTTCGAGCAGTCGGAGGTCGGCTCCATCGATGCCGTGCTGATGGACCTGATGATGCCGCTGATGGACGGCTACGAAGCCACCGAGGCTATCCGCGCCCTCGACCGCGCGGATGCGGGCGAGGTGCCCATCATCGCAATGACGGCCAACGCCTTCACCGACGACAGGGTCGCCGTGCACGAGGTGGGCATGGACGCGCACGTTTCGAAGCCCATCGATTCCAAGCGCATGGTGCACGTGGTGGCCGAGCTGGTGGAGGAGCGTCGCAACCGCTAGATATGAGCTCCGCGCATGGCAGTATTTTTCGATTGCCGAAAGGTGTGGGCGCGGGTCGTTTGATTTTTGGTAGAAATTTTCGATTCCCGAACCGCATATGCAGTAATCATGCATTTTGCGGCAATTATTTTCGATTGCCGAAGCCCACAACAGCCTATTTGTTCGGCAATCGAAATTTACTGCCACAAATGCGTCCAACTCTGCTTTGCGTCGTTCGGCAATCGAAAAAAGCTGTCACGATTTGGCTTAAAGCTGTATGCGCTGTTCGGCAAACGAAAAATATCGCCACGAAACCGGGAAATGCCATGCGTGCTGTTCGGCAAACGAAATTTTCTGCCACAACGGCGACCTCGCTATACTTTGGAAGAAGAAACCTGCGAGGCTCGCTGGACTCACAAGGACTGCGAGGCCCGCGAACAACTCGACGCAATCGGATACGGAGCGAAACGCAACATGAGCGCGGAACGTGCGCAACGGCAACTGCAACTGCAACGGCACGACGGCATGGCGGCGGCATCGGGCGACAAGCTCGCCAACTACATGGCCATGATCGGGCACGCCTGCACCGACATCAACCAGGGTGCGATGTCGGCGATCCTGCCGTTCCTCGTGGCCGACGGCTACTCCTACACCTCGGCCGTGATGCTCATCTTCGCCGCCAACATCGTGTCGGCCGTGATTCAGCCGCTGTTCGGATTCCTAAGCGACCGCAGGCCCTGCCCCTGGTTCATGGCGATGGGCGTGGCGCTGGCGGGCATCGGAATCTGCGGCATCGGGTTCTCGCCGTCGATGGGCTTCACCATCGCGAGCGCCGTGGTGAGCGGCTTCGGCGTGGCGATGTTTCACGCCGAGGGCGGGCGCATCTCCAACCTGGCGGCGGGGGAGCGCAAGGGCAACGGCATGAGCATCTTCGCCGTCGGAGGCAACATCGGCTTCTTCGCGGGGCCGATCATGGCCGCGCTGGCGCTCACCGCGTTCGGGATGCATGGCCTCGTGATCTTCGTGTTTCCCACCATCGCGTGCGCCATCGCGCTCGTGATGTGCAACCGCCGCTTCGTGGCGCTGGGCTCGGCTGGCGCAGCTGCCGGCGACGCGGCGCACATGCGCGAGCACTGGGGCATGTTCGGCCTGGTGATGGGCGTGCTATCGCTGCGTTCGATCCTCAGCAGCGGGTTCATGGCGTTCATCCCGCTGTTTCTCATGGACGTGCTGGGGCAAACCAAGACCGCCAGCTCGCTGGCCATCTCGCTGTTCTCCGTAGCGGGCATCGTGGCCACCGCAATATCGGGTCGATGCTCCGAGAAGGTGGGCGCTCACCGGCTGTGCATCGCGTGCCTGCTGAGCACGGCCGCATGCGCCGTGGTGTTCGCGTTCAACGGCTCGTCGGTCGTGCTGGCGCTGGTGCTCACGGCGCTGCTCTCGATCGGCGTGGACCTGTTCTACCCCTCCATGGTGGCTGTGGGCATGGGCTACATCCCGCGGCACCTCGGGTCGGCCTCGGGGCTTTGCTACGGCGTGGCCATCTGCATGGGCGGCGCCGCCGAGCCGTTTCTGGGCATGGCGGGCGACGCGTACGGCCTGCTGCCGGTGCTGCTGGCGCTGGCGGCATGTGCCGCAGCTGGGGGCATCCTCTCCATGGTGGTGAAGAAGCTCGATGCCAGGCTCGACCGCGACTAGCCGCACCTCAGGGCGGCGGCACCGGGTGGTTTCTGCTATCATCTCCTAAGCAAAAGTCACATCGAAAGGCAACGCATGCTCAAGCACGAGAAGAAGCGCACCTTGGGCCAGAGGCTCGTTGGCTGCACGCGCTTCATGTCCACCATCCCCGTCATCGGCCTGTTCATCGCCGCGGTGGTGATGGCCATCGTCACTCTCGGCCAGGCCATCGCGGTTACGATCGATATCGTCGTAGGCGAAATCGGCATGCAGGACATGCTGGTGGAATACATCGAATGCGCCGACTACTTCCTGCTGGCCATCGTGCTCTACATCATGTCGATCGGCCTGTACTCGCTGTTCATCGACGACAGGGTCAAGCTTCCCGGCTGGCTCGAGATCCACACGCTCGACGACCTCAAGGAAAAGCTGGTGAGCGTGATCGTGGTGGTGATGGGCGTGTTCTTCCTGGGCCGCCTGATCCACGGAGCCGATGCGCACGAGCTGCTGTACATGGGAGCCGGCATCGGCGCGGTGGTGCTGTCGCTGGCCTACTTCGTGCGCCACATCATGGTGGAGCACGGCGGCCACAACGACCACGACGAATATATCGAGTACGAGTCGCAGGACGCAGACGACCCGCATGGCGAGCAGAATGCCCAGGATGCTGGAAGCGACCTGCAGGGCAAGTCCGGCGAACCGAGCGAGGAAGCCGGCAAGGCGGAATAGAGGCACCACAATAGGGAAGTCGAGGTTGGTCGGCGTGGACAAGAACCTCTTTGACATTCCGGTAGATCAGATCCATACCTGCAAGGTGGTCGAGACCATCCGCGACGGCCTCACGACCTACAAGGCCTAGCGGAGCGGGCACGGATGCGGCAGCAAAGCCGTGCTCGGGGGTTGCCCGATAGCGCGAGCTTTGCAACACTGTTAGACATCCATAAGCCTATGCAACGCACAACCCAACGAAAGGGAGCAAAATGAACGACACCCTCAAACGTCTCAAGGGCAACGTGATTGCCAGCGGCATCGTATCGATCGTGCTGGGAATCCTGTTTCTCATGGAACCCGTGATCTCGGGCGTCACGCTGTGCTACTTCATCGGCGCGATGGTGCTCATCGGCGGCATCGCCAAGATGGTGATGAGCATCAGCCACCCGGGAGATGCCAGCTCGTCGTTTGCCGGCGGCCTCGTGATCTTCTTCCTGGGCTTGCTGTGCATCATCAGGCCCGACATCATCATGGACTTCCTCACCATCCTGGCGGGGCTGTTCGTGATCGCCGACGGCGCCAAGGGCCTGAGCGACGGCATGGCCTGCATGCGCGCCAACGTTGGTGGCGGCATCGTGCTGGTCGTGGCATCTGTCGTGATGATGATCTGCGGCTGCTTCCTGGTGTTCGCGCCCTTCGCGTTCATCATGATCATGGCCGGCATCGTGATGCTGATCAACGGCATCTTCAACCTCATCTTCCTGGCCGCGTTCAGCAGCCGCGTGGAAGAGGCCCGCAGGTACATGGGCCAGTAGCCCGTCCGGCAGCGCACATACTGCGAATATCAAGAAGGGCACCTGCTTTAGCAGATGCCCTTCTTCTTTGGCGAGACTATGTTGAGATAGCTTCCGCTACCCGACCAGCGTCTGCGTGATGCTGGCGGCGGCCTTCTTGCCGGCGCCCATCGCCAGGATCACCGTGGCGGCGCCCGTCACGATGTCGCCTCCTGCCCAGATGCGCGGGTCGTCGGTACGGCCAGTCTCCTCGTCGGCCACGATGTAGCCCCACTTGTTGAGCTGCATCTTGCCGCCCACCTTGGCTGCAAACGGGTTGGCGTTGGTGCCGATGGCCGAGATGGCCACGTCGCACGGTATCTCCTCGATGGCGCCCTCGATGGCCACCGGGCGGCGGCGACCCGACTCGTCCGGCTCTCCAAGCTCCATCTTCTGCACGCGCACTGCGCACACGCAGCCGTCTTCGCCGGCCACGAACTCCAGCGGCGCCACCAGCTCCATCACCTCGACGCCCTCCGCCTTGGCGTGCAGCAGCTCGGCGCGACGCGCGGGCATCTCGGCCTCGGTGCGCCTGTAGGCGATCACGGCACGCTCGGCGCCCAGGCGCTTGGCCGTGCGCACGGCATCCATGGCCACGTTGCCTCCGCCGAACACCACTACCTGCTTGCCCTTCTTGGTGGGGGTGTCGTACTCGGGGAAGTGGTTGGCCTTCATGAGGTTCACGCGGGTGAGGTACTCGTTGGCGAAGAACACGTTGGGCAGGTTCTCGCCCGGGATGTTGAGCAGCTTGGGCAGCCCGGCGCCGGTGGCGATGTAGATGGCGTCGAAGCCCTCGTCAAACAGCTCGTCGGCATTGGTGATGTTGCCCACCACCGAGTTGTACTCGAACTTCACGCCCAACTCCTGCAAGCCGTCGATTTCGCGCTTGACCACGGCCTTGGGCAGGCGGAACTCGGGGATGCCATACACCAGCACGCCTCCGCCGGTGAAGAACGCCTCGAACACGGTGACGTCGAAGCCGTTGCGGGCAAGCTCGCCGGCGCAGGTGATGCCCGAC
>CAVFRF010000043.1:0-23908 GCA_963624975.1 Bacteroidaceae bacterium | reverse complement strand
AGCTGCTCCCGAGGTGGAGTTCGCCGACTCCATGGACGGTGCCGATGCCGCCAAGCGCAGATGCTCGATGGCGTCGCGGGTGCCGCCGCGACCGGTGCCGCCGCGACCCGCATGCTCGACGGCTCGGATTCGGCTGGAGCCGAGCCGCCTGTCGCGGGCGATGTCGCAGCTGCAGCTGCTCCCGAGGTGGAGTTCGCCGACTCCATGGACGGTGCCGATGCCGCCAAGGCGATGGCGGCCGTGGCGGCTGCGGGTGCCGTGGCCGCAGGCAAGGGTTCGAAGGCCGCCAAGGGCAAGAAGGCCGGCAAGTCGGCCGATGCAGCCCCCAACCCGCTTCTGGCCGACGGCGACGCGCAGCAAGCCGAGGAGGGCGAGTTTACCCTGCCCGACCCCAAGTTTCTCAAGAAGTCGGCGCTCAAGCCCCGCAGCAGCGCGTCGAACGCCGACCTCGCCGAGATGGGCGCGCGCCTGCAGGAAACCCTCCACGAGTTCAACGTGGATGCCGACGTGGTGGGCTGGGTCCATGGGCCCACCGTCACGCTGTTCAAGGTGTCGCTCGCCAGCGGCGTGCGCGTGAACAAGATCACCGCGCTCTCCGACGACATCGCGCTGGCATTCGCCTCGCAGTCGGTGCGCATCTTCTCGCCCATCGCCGGCACCAGCCTCGTGGGCATCGAGATTCCCAACGACTCGCGCGAGAACGTGCTGCTGGGCGACGTGCTGCCGCCGGCCGGCACCACGCCCATGCTCATGGGCATCGGCAAAGACGTGGAGGGCAACGCCATCACGGCCGACCTGGCCAAGATGCCCCATCTGCTCATCGGCGGCACCACCGGCTCGGGCAAGTCGGTGGCCATCAACTCCATGATCATGTCGGTGCTCATGCGCGCCAGGCCCGACGAGGTGCGCATGATCCTGATCGACCCCAAGCGCGTGGAGCTTTCGCTGTACAACGACATCCCGCACCTGTTCGTGCCCGTGGTCACCGACCCGCACAAGGCCGCCAGCACGCTGGCGTGGGCGGTGCAGGAGATGGAGCGGCGCCTCAAGCTCTTCGAGGAGGTGGGCGCGCGCAACATCGCGCAGTACTCCAAACTGCGCGCCGACGCTCTGGAGGAGCAGGAGAAGCGTCGTGCCGAGATTGCCGAGCGCTGCGCCGAGATAGAGGCCCAGCGCGACGACGAGGGCATGCTCGAGCCTGTGCTTCTGGCCGAGCTGGCGGAGCTTGAAGACGAAGAGTTCGACGAGTGGGAGCATATGCCCTCGATGATGATCGTGATCGACGAGCTGGCCGACCTCATGATGGTGGCGGGCAAGGAGGTCGAGACCTCCATCAGCCGCATCGCCCAGCTGGCGCGAGCCGCCGGCATCCACATGATCGTGGCCACGCAGCGTCCCTCGACCAACGTGATCACCGGCCTCATCAAGGCCAACATCACCAACCGCATCGCCTTCAACGTGGCATCGGGCATCGACTCCAGGGTCATCCTCGACACCACGGGAGCCGAGCACCTCATAGGCCTGGGCGACCTGCTGTTCAGCAAGCCAGAGTTTGGCAAGCCGCTGCGCGTGCAGGGCTGCTTCGTGGGCGAGGACGAGATCAACAAGGTGTGCAAGTTCCTGCGCGAGCAGGCCAAGCCCGACTACCACGAGGACATCTTCACCACCTCGGTGCCGCTGCTCGACGACGGCGGCTCTGGCGGTGGCAGCGGCTCTGGCGGCAGCGGCTCCGACGAGGACCTTCTGTGGGAAGCGGCCGAGATCGTGGTGGGTTCGAACCTGGGCTCCACCTCGGCTCTGCAACGCAGGCTCAAGGTGGGCTATGCCCGCGCGGGCAGGATCATGGACATGCTGGAGGACAAGGGCATCGTGGGACCCGCCAACGGCAGCAAGCCCCGCGAGGTGTACGTGGACCAGATGGAGCTGGAGAGCCTGAAGGCGATGGCGCAGCACGGCGCGTTGTAGGCGAGCCGCGAGCACCGCACCAGTGTGCTGCTCTTGTGCAACTTGGGGGTTGGAGGTGTTCGGGCGGCGCGCCGGACGTTAGTATATGTAGGATACACGCGATTGAGGGGAGAGGCGCGAAGGGGTGCGCTTCTCTTGTGAGATACAGAGAATATTTGCGGCATCCGCGCATGCGAGCCGCGAACTAGGCAAGAGGGTTTGGCTATGGCCGATTTTGGTTTTGGCGAGCAGCTGGCAAATGCCAGACGAGGCGCTGGCCTCTCCATACAGCAGGTTTCGGACGCGCTGCGCATCCGAAACGACATCATCCGCTCCATCGAGATGCAGGACTTCGCCCATATGCCGGCCAAGGCGTTTTCGCGCAACCAGGTGAGCGCCTACGCGAGGTACCTGGGTCTCGACCCCAACGCCATCACCCGCAGCTTTCTGGCGGCCTACAGCAACTTCGAGCACGAGGCTGCCGCGCATGCCGGCACCGTTACCAACATACAGCAGCCCTCCAACAACAGAGCGTACCTCGAAGCGCGCAAGGCCAAGAGGGCGCAGGACGAAATCGAATCGAAGCACAGGCTCTCCGACAAGTCGAGCCGCTCCGACTCCGAGCAGCGCTCGCATGGCGCGGGCAGCGGCTCGAACAGGCAGCGCAGGCCGGAGGGCGACCCGCGCGAGCAGAGGCAGGGTTCGTCCCAGCGACGCCGCAGGCCCGATGGCGCGCAGGACGGCACGCAGCGCAGGTCCGGCCAGCGTTCCCGCAACGGCTCCGGCGCGGGCAACCGTTCGCGCAATGGCAGCGCACCTAGCAGGCAGCGCGGCGGCAACCAGCCGGGTGCAGGCAACCGCAACCGCAAGCCTTCGCAGGCATCGAACGGCGTTCCCGGCCAGCGCACCACGCGCAAGCAGCGCAGCATCGCGCACAGCATCGGCACGCGCCCGCTGGAGGGCGACACCTTCGTCTCGAGTCTGCTCTCGAGGCTCGACATCAAGAAGGTCGCAATCGCGGTGGCGGCCATCGTGATCTTCATCATCCTCGTTACCACGCTGTCGCGATGCGGCGCGTCCAGCAATTCGACCCCCGACCTCGAGGGCAACGGCGGCACCAGCACCGTGCAGGTAACGGGCGGCACCTCTTCGACCGAGAGCAAGGTTTCCAACGAGCAGGCCACCGCCATCACGGCCACGCCCGACATTCGCAACCAGTCGGCCACGTCGTTCAAGCTCGAGGTGTCGCTGGATGCCGACCACAGCAGCTGGATGCAGATCGAGACCGACGACACCACGCCCGTGGCCGAGCAGGTGCAGGGCCCGCAGAACTACGAGTACACGGTAACGAGCAAGGCAGTGCTCGAGATAGGCAACCCGTCGTATGTGACGGTGAAGGTGAACAGCAAAGAGGTCGAGCTTAACACGACAGAAGACGGCCTCGGCACGCTCACCATCACCCGAGCAGACGACGGCACGGTGACCACGGCAGAGTAAATGCTTAGGGTTGAGAGTCTTCCGGGGTGCCATCGCGGGGTATATCGTACCGGCTCAGGCAACGCTCAAGCTGCAGAAGTCGCCGGTCCGACACACCCCACGCTGGCAGCTGGCGAGTCTACTCGGGCGACATGCGACACTTTGGAAGGGTCGCAGGAAGACACTTGGCGAGTTGCCGGCGCCCTGTGCGAGATGTGTCGGAACGGCGACTTCTGGCTGAAAGTCCAGCCTGAGCCGTTCTGATGCGTCTCGCACAGGGCCTGCCAGGGAGAGTTTCGAGTAGAACATTCGAGAGCCGGGGATGCCCGGGAGAACACACGTAACCTTCGGGCTGAAAGGCGCGTAGTACTTTGCAGGACAGCATAATCGTTCGCGGCGCACGCGAGCACAATCTCAAGAACGTGACGGTAGAGATTCCCCGCGACAAGATGGTGGTGATCACCGGCCTTTCGGGATCGGGCAAGTCGTCGCTGGCGTTCGACACCATCTACGCCGAGGGGCAGCGCCGCTACGTGGAGTCGCTGTCGTCCTATGCGAGGCAGTTTCTCGGGCAGAAGGAGAAGCCCGACCTCGACTCCATCACGGGTCTCTCGCCTGCAGTGTCGATCGACCAGAAGACCACGTCGCGCAATCCGCGCTCGACCGTGGGCACTGTGACCGAGATCTACGATTACCTCAGGCTGCTGTTTGCCCGTGTGGGCATTCCGCACTGCCCGGTGTGCGGCAAGCCCATCGCCAAGCAGACGGTCGACCAGGTGGCCGACGCGGTGATGGAACACGTGGGGGCGCGCATCGTGGTGCTGGCCCCCGTGGTGTCGGGGCGCAAGGGCGAGCACGTCAAGCTCCTCGACGGGCTGCGCGCGCAGGGCTTTACCCGCGTGCGCGTAGACGGCGAGATTCGCGAGCTGGCCGACCCCATCCAGCTCAACAAGAAGGTCAAGCACAACATCGACGTGGTGTGCGACCGCATCGTGGTCAAGGAGGGCGCCACCACCAGGCTCGCCGAGGCCATCGAGACGGCCACCACGCTCTCCGACGGCACCGTGATCGTGCAGTTCTTGGGATCCGACCGCCAGGTGGAGCGCGAGGAGGTGTTCTCGCTGGCGCTGGCCTGCCCCGAGCACGGCTTCTCGGTGGACGAGTTCAATCCGCGCGACTTCTCGTTCAACGCGCCCTACGGCGCCTGCCCCGACTGCATGGGCATCGGCTCCAGGCGCGAGGTGGACCCCGACCTCATCATCCCCGAACCCAAGCTTTCGCTGGCGGAGGGCGCGTGCGTTGCTCTCTCCATGAAGTCCAACTACATTCCGCAGGTCATGAAGGCTGCGGCCGACCATCTGGGCGTGAGCCTCGAAACGCCGTGGAAAGACTACCCGGCCAAGGTCAAGAAGGCCATGCTCTACGGCATCGACGAGCGCGTGATGGTGCACTACCACACGGTCGACGGGCGCGACACGCACTGGACCGTGAAGTGGGAGGGCCTGGTGCACATCGTGGAGGAGAAGTACCAGACCACCGAGAGCGACCGCACGCGGGCGAGGTTCGAGGACTACTTCGCCACCATCGAGTGCAACACGTGCCACGGGTCGAGGCTCAAACCGTCGGTTCTGGCCGTGACGGTGGGCGGCAAGAACATCCACGAGGTCACGCAGATGACGGCGGCCAGGTCGCTGGAGTTCTTCGAGTCGCTGGAGTTCGACGGCGCGGCGCTCATGATCGCCGGGCGCATCGTGAAGGAGATTCGCTCGAGGCTGAGCTTCCTGGTCAACGTGGGGCTGGACTACCTCACGCTCGATCGCGCCACGGCCACGCTCTCGGGCGGCGAGGCGCAGCGCATCCGCCTTGCCACGCAGATCGGCGCGGGCCTCATGGGCGTGCTCTACGTGCTGGACGAGCCCTCGATCGGCCTGCACCAGCGCGACAACCAACGGCTCATCGACGCGCTCAAGGGCCTGCGCGACATGGGCAACACCGTGATCGTGGTGGAGCACGACGAAGACACGATGCGCGAGGCCGACTTTCTGGTGGACATGGGGCCGGGAGCCGGCGAGAACGGCGGCAACGTGGTGGCCGCGGGCACGCCTGCCGAGGTGGAGGCCTGCGCCGAGTCGATCACGGGCGACTATCTGGCGGGCAGACGCTCGATCGCGGTGCCGGCCGAGAGGCGCAAGCCCGGGCGCGGCTTCATCGAACTCACGGGGTGCTGCGAGAACAACCTCAAGGACGTGTCGGTCAAGATTCCGGTGGGCACGTTTACCGTGGTCACGGGCGTGTCGGGCTCGGGCAAGTCGTCGCTTGTGACCGACACCCTCTCGCCCCTGCTGGCCAACAAGCTCAACAACGCGCGACGCCGCGTGGGCAAGTTCAAGAAGGTGCGCGGGCTGGACCTCGTGGACAAGATCATCGACATCGACCAGTCGCCCATCGGGCGCACGCCGCGCTCCAACCCGGCCACCTACATCGGGCTTTGGGACGACATCCGGCAGCTTTTCGCCTCGACTCCCGAGTCGAAGGCGCGCGGCTACGGCGCGGGGCGCTTCTCATTCAACGTGCAGGGCGGCCGCTGCGAGGCCTGCAAGGGCGACGGGCAGCTCAAGATCGAGATGCACTTCCTTCCCGACATCTACGTGCCGTGCGAGGTGTGCGACGGCGCGCGCTACAACCGCGAGACCCTGCAGGTCACATACAAGGGCAAGAACGTGGCCGACGTGCTGGACATGACGGTGGAGACGGCGCTCAAGTTCTTCGAGTTTATCCCGCAGATCAAGAACAAGCTGCAGACGATGTACGACGTGGGGCTGGGCTACATGAAGCTGGGGCAGCCGGCCACGACGCTATCGGGCGGCGAGGCCCAGCGCGTGAAGCTGGCCAGCGAGCTGCGCAAACGCTCCACGGGCATGACGGTGTACGTGCTGGACGAGCCCACGACGGGCCTGCACTTCGAGGACGTGAAGATGCTGCTGGAGGTGCTGCAGCGGCTCGTGGACCGCGGCAACACCGTGGTGGTGATCGAGCACAACCTCGACGTGATCAAGTCGGCCGACCACATCATCGACCTGGGACCCGAGGGCGGCGACGGCGGCGGCACGATCGTGGCGTGCGGCACCCCCGAAGAGGTGGCTGCGTGCGAGGCCAGCTACACCGGGCAGTTCGTGAAGAAGATGCTGGAGCGTGGGTAGCATGGGCGGCGACGGGCGCGGCGCGGCCGGGGGCGAGGCGCGGTCCGAGGCCGGGGGCGGCGCGGGCACGCCCGATGGGGTGCTCGACCTGCGGGAGCAGGTGCGCAAGGTGCCGCAGCTTCCGGGCGTGTACCTGTGGAAGAACGCCGCCGGCGAGGTGATCTACGTCGGCAAGGCCAAGCAGCTGCGCAACCGCATGATGCAGTACATCCTGCAGTCCGACGAGCGCGTGATGATCCCCTTCATGATGGAGCAGGTGCGCTCCTTCGACTACATCGTGGTAGACAACGAGCACGAGGCCCTCGTGCTCGAGAAGAACCTCATCAACCAGTACGACCCGTACTTCAACGTGGACTTCCGCGACGACAAGAGCTATCCCTACATCGCCATCACCAAGGGCGATATGTTTCCCGCCATCAAGTACACCCGCGAGAAGCACGTGCCCACTTCGCGCTACTTCGGCCCCTACACCGACTCGCGCGCGGCCCGCAAGCTGGTGGACGTGGTGAGACACGTGACCCCCATCTGCTCGGCGAGCTGCGCGCAGTACAAGGCGCTGCGCCGCCAGCTGGAACGCGGAGCCGAGTACGTCCCCGCAGCGGGGGAAGCGGGTGCGGATGCCTCGGACGGCGGCGATTCCCATCTCAACATGGGCATGGAAGCAGATGGTGTTTCCGTTGTGGGTCTAGCGCACTCAACCGCTGCTGGTGGGGGCGCGACAAATGTAGGCATCGAAGGTATGCCGGGAGAAACATCCGCAGACGCCTCCCACGGCGGCGCCCCCACGGCTGGGGGCGGCAAGCCGTGCTTCGACTTTCATGTGGGACTGGGGCCGGGACCCTGCTGCGGTGTTTGCACCGTCGAGGAGTACGCCGAGGCGGTGAGCGCGGTCGAGCGGTTCCTCTCCGGGCAGCGTCGCGACTTCCTCGACGCGCTGCGCGAGCAGATGCAGGATGCTGCCCACGACCTCGACTTCGAGAAGGCGGCGCGCTACCGCAACCGCATCGACATCGTCAAGAACCTGCAGACCGAGCAGCACGTGGAGCTGAGCCGCGACCTCGATTGCGACGTGGTGGGTTTCTTCCGCGAAGACACCATCGCCGGCGCCAACGTGTTCGTGGTGCGCGAGGGCATCATCATCAACACCTGCGAGTTCATCCTCGACAAGGGCCTCGACGTGCCCGCTGCCGACCTCGTCGAGACGTTCCTCGTGCGCTACTACGACAAGGCAACATCGGTTCCGCGCGAGGTGGTGGTGGCCGACCAGCCCGAGGACCCAGATGCCATCGAGGAGTGGCTCACCCGCAAGCTCGCCTCCAAGCACGGCGCCAAGGTGCGCATAAAGGTGCCGCTCAAGGGCGAGAAGCACGACCTGCTGCAGCTGGCCCAAGCCAACGCGCGGCATTCGCTGGCGCGCTTCAAGATCCGAACGCGCTACGACGAGGCCCGCACCAACGATGCGCTGCTGCAGCTCGAGAGCGCGCTGGCCCTGCCCGGGCCGCCCATGCGCATCGAGTGCTACGACATCTCCACCATCCACGGCAAGCATTCGGTGGCGTCGATGGTGGTGTTCAGCGCCGGGCGCGTGGATTCGTCGCAGTACCGGCGCTTCAAGATCCGCATGGAAACCCCCGAGGCCAACGACGTGGCCATGATGCGCGAGACGCTCTCGCGCCGCTTTTCCGAGAAGAACCGCGCCGACGAGCGCTTCGCCACCCGTCCCGACCTCATCGTGCTCGACGGCGGCAAGCCGCAGCTCAACGCGGTGCGCGCGCAGCTCGCCGAGATGGGGCTGGAGGATATCCCGCTGGTAGGCCTCGCCAAGGCCGACGAGGAGCTGTTCGTGACCTGGTCGGACGAGCCGGTGTACCTGCCGCTGGGTTCGTCGGCGCTCTACCTCATCAAGCACGTACGCGACGAGGCGCATCGCTTCGCCATCACCTACCATCGGCAGCTGCGCGGCAAGGGCATGACGGCATCGGTGCTCGACAGCGTCACCGGTCTGGGTCCAAAGCGCAAGAAGCTGCTGCTCAAGGAGTTCGGCTCGGTCAAGAACCTGCGCCAGGCCAGCGTCGACCAGATAGCCGCCGTGAAGGGCGTGCCCCGCGAGGTTGCCGAGGAGGTAGCCGCCGTGCTGGAACAGATCTACGGCGACGACGCGCCAATCGGCTAGCCAGCCTCCAGCTCCGCCCGCTACGGTTGCATAGGAACGATTTCGCCAAAACGCTTCGCTTTTCGGTGGCCTTCGGGGAGTCTTGACAGAATTTCGATGGCAACGGTTCAGAAACCCCAACACATGACGGGGTGGCCGACGAGGCAGAGGTGTTCCTCCCCGGGGTCGTAGTGTGCAACCGCCAAATTGCGCTCGCAAACACAATATGTAGTGTGGTGTCGAGACCTATGGTCTTTCGGAGCACGGTGTAGCCGGCTTTCGAGCGTCATGTGTTGGGGCTTTGGAACCGTCGAGGCCGAATTCTTGTCAAGTCCAACTCCGCGCAATCGAAATACCGTGCCGACATATGGGGGGTGACGAACCTCGTCAACCGTGGAGGGGCGATTCTTGCCGAATCGCCCCTCCCGAACGGTACATCTTCATCGCGAGCCGTGCCGCCATGCGCATATAGCGGCGCGGCCTCTTGTGCTTCCGCTAATGAGCTCCGTTGCTGACCATAGCCCATATGAAATAGATGAATACAACAATAGCCACCCATATCAGGCAGCCCCAGTTGTTGCCTGAGCTGCTGTTGTGGTGAGTACTTGCCGACTGGGCTGCCGCCAGCTCTCCCGTTATGGTGTTCTTGTCCTCTTCGATTTTGGACTTGAGATTCCACAAGTCGGAAAATTCTGGTGCAACCTCGGTGATGATTTTCGCCGCATAGACAGTCTGATGCTTCTCGTTGTGAAGCGTTACCGACACTGTTCGAGCAGCGTAGTACAGCATTTCACGAACTTCGGACTTCTCGCTGTTGGGCAAGTCGGAATTTTTGACTTGCTTGTTGATGTCAATGATCTGCTTTACGAAGTTGCTTACGGATGACTCACTCGGATGGTCAACTATGGAGTCGCCGATTTTTAGAGCGGTTTCGAGCTTTCCGGCTAAATCTGCGGCGGCCTTATTGCGCTTCACCAGGTTTTGCAAGGCCCCTAAGTCGTTCTTGAAAAGCCCGCTGAGCTCCTCAAGCTCGGCGAATACACCCTTCAGTGCCCCGGCCAATGTCAAAGCCGGATCGGACATGCCTTTCTCGTTGTTGAGATATAGTACCAAGCCGCGTAGCTCGCGTCCGAGATGCTCGCTGTTTCTGTGTGGTATTCCGCTCGCCTGCGACTTGAGCTGAATGGGCTGTGCGATTTCGTCCCATTGCTGCGTGAATCTGATGAGGTCACGTACGCCCGACTCGACTGAATATTCGTCCGACATCTGCCATACTCGGTCGATTTGTCGTTCTACCTGCTGGGTCTTGCGCTCGAGTTCGGACTGGATGCGCACCTCGTACTGGTCGATAAGCCCGGATATGATCGTGCCCTTCGCGCCACGATAGGATTTGACCAGCTCTTCGGCAGCGTGCGTGATGGTTTCGACGTACTTGCCTTGGCTGAGGGGGGACAGCTTGTCTGCGAGAGCGCGTTCGATTTCGTCGCGTCTTTCGTTGAGGGTCTGCGCGACATCTTGACGATGAACCTCTGGAAAACGTGCGGTCGAACGGCAGGCGTTGACGCGCTGGACGATGTCGTCAACGTTGAGCGCAGCGTACAGCGCGTCAATTTCTATTATTGAATCTCCTATCTGCGATGCGCTGTCTACGTTGCTGCGCGAGCAATTGTATACGGCGGCATTGAGCTTCGAAAGGGGAGAAAGCCCCCGCAGGTCGATGCGTTGCGACGTGTCTATTACGGTTTTGAGCGTTTGGGTCTTGAGGTGCACGTCCAGAAACCACCCCAGCTCGGCCTCGAGCCGCTTTCTAGGGTTGATCAGAATGTTCTGGGCTTCCATGCTCGCGTCGGAATCTTGCAGCAGCGACATCTCCTCTGCTGCATCCATGATGGCGGCACGGTTGGCAGATGGAGAAACCCCAAGTATGTAGAACGGGTTGTCCTTCAGGTTCATCGTGTTCAATCCTCACAATATGTCGTATTAACTTGCTGGCTGTGGTAGTCGCGCTGCGCGAGCCTCCCGCTCTCGCAGCTAGCCCTTCACTATGTTGGCGATGTCGAACATTCCATCTCCGGAATTCGAGAAAATCTGTATGGTGGAGAGCTCGAACAACACCTGTCGTAGGACATCGATGTTGTTGTATGCGAGAGCCATGTCGCCTTGCTGTTTGAGGTCCATGAACTTTGCCATGTCAACGTAGTTGAACGGCGATGCCACAGCTTGCTGATACATGTCGACGATGAACCAGTCCTGCTTGAATAGGATCGAGAACACCTTCGACATCATGTTGCGCAGGATGTTGTCGAACTCGGCATCGTTGCGCCCTATCGCCTGCATCGCGGTCTGCGCCATGTTATCGAACGCGTGCACCTCGGCCGGGGTGGCATACTGCCTCACGCCATCGTTGAAGTTGCGGATGCACTCGTCGAGTTCCATCTGCCTGATGGTCTGGAGGTTGTCCTGGCGGGCCTGGTCGATCAGCCTCTTGGCATCCAGCAGCTCGTTGTTGGCCTTTTGGACCGACTCCGGATCGGCGGAATCCTCCTCCTTCAGATTTGCAGCTAGCTCCGCTTTCCTCTTTGCGGCTTCGAGCTTTGGGTCGTTCACTTTCTCGGCGATGGAGTCGATGCGCTCCACTACCGACTTGCCCTGGTCGGCGATGGCATCCACGTCGGCGAGGTCGACCTGCCCTTCCTGCCTGGAATAATAGTTGTGGTTGCTGAATGTTGCGCCTATGCAGGGGATGGAAGCCTCGAGGCGAATGTTGCCGGAGTCCGACATCTCGTATTCGCATTCGATGTCGGCGCCTGTGGGCACCATGCCGAAGTCGATGTCGGTGCCGGCGATCTTGAGCACCCCGATGAAGCGGTTGTCGGTGATGGGGGACTGGATGTTTCCTTCCCATAACTTGATGTTGATGGATTCGTTTGATCCTGCCGAAATGGACTGGCCTGCCTTGAACGTGATGGTTCCCTTCTTGGGAAGCGGGTCGCCCTCGTTCACAAGGAACTCGAGCACGGGCATGCCCCCGAGCTTGTCGACCACTTCGACACCGATGGAGTGCGATGCGGGGATGGCGGCAATCGTGGCCAGTGTGCGAGTGATTACAAACTCGGATGCGGCATCGGGCTTCTCGTGCCCAAACTTGTCGAAGACCCTGGCGTTGAACCTGTTCTCGCCGTGCAGGGTAAGCGGCAGGTCGGTCACCAACCCCTTCGTGAGCGCGGAGTTACCCGAGGTCCATCCGGTGTCGAGGCTAGTGAACACGATAGTGTACCCGTCTAGCTCTCTCCCCAGAACGCAGACGATTTTCGCGTGATCTTTCGGAGTTCTGGCGGTGAACTTGAAAGACAGGTCGATGTTGGTTTCCACCACCTTGTTGGCGGCTTTGCGGTTGTGGCTCTCAGTCGACCAGTCGATGGACTCGGCAAAGATGCTGGCACCCTCCGCCACGGCGGTCATGGGGTTCACGTCGATGTTGGCTGGAATCGAAAGCTCGAAGGACACCTTGTCGCGCAAAGGCTTGTAGTTGGTGGGGCCGCCGACGAACACCATCCTCTCGATATCGTTTGCGGTAATGCCCGCCTTGGCCATGGTGCTGCGGGTCGCCTCGATGGTCTCTTCGACCAGCTTCGACATGATCTCGTCGACCATCTTGCGGTCGATGTAGATATCAAGATACAGCTCGTTGCCGTCTTCGTCGTAGGCCCGAGCCTCGTTTTCGCTTAGGGCTATGGTGCAACTGTCCGACGCAGACAGCTCGATTTTCGCCTGCTCCGTGGCCCACTGCGCGATGCGGCAGAAGGTCTTGTACTTGGCGTTGACCATCAGATCTTCGGGAAGCGCGAAGTTTTCGCGCAGCCACGGCACGACGATCTGGCTGAATATCATCCTGTCGATATCGCGGCCGCCGCACATCTCGATGCCGCCGTGAGCCAGCAAGTTCACCTTGCCGTTGATGTTCTCGGCGATGGATACGTCGAACGTTCCGCCGCCCAGGTCGTATACCAGAAACATGCCTTCCTGATTGCTCGACCTCATGATGCTCATGATTGCCGCAGCAGGCTCCTGCATCAGGGCAACCTTTCCGATGCCGGCAAGGCTTGCGGCCTGCAGCGTTGCATCCTTCTTCATCTGGTTGAAGGCGGCGGGAACCGTGATCACCGTTGCGGTTTCGGGGTCGTCGCGAATCTCCTCGGGAAGGTAGCCGAACAGGACCTTGAGGATTTCGGCACTGCACTCCTCGGGTGTGAGGCTCAGCTCGGCGGCTTCGAACTTGACCTTGGTGCTGGTGCCCATGAAGCGCTTGAACAGAGTCGCCGAGTTGCCGGGGTTGTAGGGCGCCTGGTTGTAGGCCTTCTTGCCGTAGTACCGGTTGCCGCGCTTGTCCACGTAGATGGCTGATGGGGTCACGTCGTTTTGCTCCGGGCTTTTCCAGATGCGCACGTCGGTTCCATCGTAGGAGCATATCGCGCTGTTTGTGGTGCCCAGGTCGATGCCAATGTAGTGCTTCACTCGGATATCATCCTTCCCAAAATCACCGTTCCGGTCTTGATTGCCGTACCGTCCTTCATGACGATGGGTTCTAGCATCTGCTGTATGCGCAGTGCCTCGTCCGCTTCGAACTCCTCGATGTTTAAAGGAGTCACGGCCATGCCGGCATCGTATTGCTGACCGGTCAGGTCGACTATTTGCAAGCCTGCGGCATCCAACGCCTTCACGACCTGCTTTCCAAGCCACGCAAACTGGCTGGAATACTTCTTGATCTCGTCGAACTCAAGTTTGCTGATGGCTCTGTTGAACACGTGCCCGAAGCGAAAAACCTCGGAAGCTATGGAAACCAGCGAGTTCTCCAGGCTTTCGTAGGAAGGCTCTTCCATGTGGACTCCAATTGGTTGGGTGCTGGTAGGAATTTGCGACTCTGCTCCAGCGTGCTAGTGTCATCGGCATCATTGTGGAAACGATGTCGATGATGTTGCTACCGCGCCGCCGCCACGTAAATGTTGGCTATTAGCATTGCGACTATGCTCACGCCGATTCCAGCCAACGCGGCTGTACCCGCTGCCCTTCCTATACTTATCTCGGGATTCTTCTTCCACCAGATGCCGATGCCGATTCCAATGGCAAGAGCCAGCAATCCTCCGCTTGATTTTGCGGTTATGCCGTACATACCGGTATATGCAAAGAACGTGATGACTTGCGTGACTGCGCTAGTGATGAGCCAAGCCAGAATGGCTACGCCGAAAGCGGCGCCTCCGGTTTTCTCCTTATCCATAGGAGACCCCTTCCCTGTATCTCTTGCAGTGACCGTGCCGGGGAATCCGCCACATCGATATAGGCAGATTACCCCCCCCTAAAGGCGCGTCAAGGGGTGCGGAATTGAAGACGAGGCCGTCAAAACGCTTCGCTTTTCGGGGGTCTTTGGAGAGTCTTGACAGAATTTCGATGGCAACGGTTCAGAAACCCCAACACATGACGGGGTGGCCGACGAGGCAGAGGTGTTCCTCCCCGGGGTCGTAGTGTGCAACCGCCAAATTGCGCTCGCAAACACAATATGTAGTGTGGTGTCGAGACCTATGGTCTTTCGGAGCACGGCTGGGCCGGCGTTCGAGCGTCATGTGTTGGGGTTTTGGAACCGTCGAGGTCGAATTCTTGTCAAGTCCAACTCCGCGCAATCGATAAGCTGGTGCAACGCGTCGCGGGAAGCTGGGATTCGAATTCGATGCAGGCGAGGCTGGAAGTGAGACGAGTCGAACGTGCAATCTAGCCGCTCACGGGCTAGATTGCGAATCATCCGCAGCATATGGGTGACAAATCGGCGGCAAGTGGTATCATCTCAGTTCCATGCGAAAACGCTGATTACCGCAGCCGCGGTTTTGAACGAAGGAGACTAAAATGGCAGTACCCAAGAGGAGGAAGGGCCGCGCGAAGGTCCATTCCCGTCGCAGCGCCAACGACGTCTGCGCATCGAAGCCGCGTTCGGTTTGCCCGCAGTGCGGTGCAACCAAGCTTCCGCATCACATCTGCGGAAACTGCGGTTACTACAAGGATCGCGAAGTTATCGTGGTCGAGTAGCACTCAAGCGCTACACCAATAGCATTGCAAAGCTGGCCGATGTCTGCAGATGTCGGCCAAACTTGTATTAAGGGGAAGTTCATGGAAGAGAAATCCGAGGCGCTAGACGAGACTGCGGCGCAGGCCGAGCAGGCCGCGAGCGCGCCCGCGCCCGCGCCCGAGCAGCGCAACGCCAGCCTCATCAGGGTGTGCGTCGATGCCGACGGAGGCGACGATGCTCCCGCGGTCGTGGCCGATGGCGTGCGCTTGGCTCTGCAGGCCGACTCCGACCTCCATGTGGTGCTGGTGGGCCGCGAGGCTTCGGTGTCGCAGGTGGCCGGCGAATTTCCCGGCCGCATCACCCCGGTCGTGACCACCGAGGTCATCGAGATGGGCGACCACCCCGCCGATGCCGTGCGCCACAAGAAGGACTCCTCGATCGTGGTGGGCTGCAAGCTCGTGCACCAGGGCGAGGCCGACTGCTTCTTCTCGGCTGGATCTACCGGTGCCGTGCTCACGGCGGCCACGATCCTGATCGGACGCGTGAAGGGCGTGCAGCGTCCGGCTCTGGCGACCATCGTTCCCGTGCCCGGCCATCCCACGGTGCTGCTGGACTGCGGCGCCAACGCCGACTGCAAGCCGGAGCACCTGGTGCAGTTCGCGCACATGGGAAGGGCGTACGCCCAGAGCGTGCTGGGCATGGCCGATCCCACGGTGGGGCTGCTCAACAACGGCGCCGAGGAAACCAAGGGCTGCGAGCTTGCCATCGAGGCGCACGCGATGATGCGCGAGCAGATCCCCGGTTTTGCTGGCAACGTCGAGGGCGGCGGCCTCATGTCGGGCGCATGCGACATCGTGGTTGCCGACGGCTTTACCGGCAACGTCGCGCTCAAGATCATCGAGGGCACGGCCAAAATGCTGTTCAAGAGCCTCAAGGGCGCCATGACCTCGTCGCTGGGCAACAAGCTGGCGGCGGCAAAGCTCTCGGGTGCCTTCCATCAGATCAAAGATTCCATCGATCCCGACACGTATGGCGGAGCCCCGCTGCTAGGAGCGCGTGCAGCGTGCATAATAGGACATGGATCGTCTTCGGCGGTTGCCATCAAGAACGGCGTGCTGCAGTGCGCCGCCGCTGCGAGGGGCGGCTTGCCCGACAAGATCGCAACGGCGCTCGCCGATGCCAAGGCTGCAAGTGCCGCCAGTGCCGCGACCGCAGGCGCCGATGCGGCGGCAGCCCCCGCAAACAACCAATAAAATAAATCGAAACAGCCCCATCGAGTCAAGGAGTTCCAAATGGAGCGTGCAGAAATTGTCCAGAAGATCGAGGACGTGATCGTCGAGCAGATCGCCATCGATGCCGCCGACCTCAGCGAGAGCACCGCATTCGAGGCCGACCTCGAAGCCGACTCGCTCGATATGCTCCAGATAGTCACCGCGCTCGAAGACGCCTTCGGCATCGAGGTGGACGACAGCGTGTTCGAGCAGATCAAGACCATCGGCGACGCCGCCTCGTACGTCGAGCGCATCCTCTAGCCGCCGGCAACAGCAAGACACGGCAACGAGGCAATCCCGATGACGGCTCATAAAGGCAGCAAGGCCACCAGCGAATTCGACACGATGCTACCCCCGCACGACGAGCTTGAGCGAATCGTGCATAGGGCGGAGCAGATCTTTGGCTACGAGTTCGAGAACAAGAGGCTTCTCATCAAGGCGCTCACCCACCCGTCCACGGTGGAGGAGGAGCGCATCGAGCTGTCGTACGAGAGGCTGGAATTTCTAGGCGACGCCTACCTCGGGTTCGTGGTGGCCTCCGAGGTGTACAGGCGCTTCCCCGACATGAACGAGGGGATGCTCACCCGCCTCAAGTCGGCCGTGGTGTCCGGTGCGTCGCTGGCGCAGATTGCGTCCGACCTCGGCTTCGCCGACATCATCATAGTGGGCAAGAGCGAGCGCGGCACCCACCACAGGGGCCTGGAGTCGGCGCTGGAGAACGTGTACGAGTCGTCGGTTGCGGCGCTCATGATCGACGGCGGCGAAGGCGTGGCGCGCGACTGGATCCTGCGCACCGTGGGCCCGCACATCACCGAGAGCCTGGCCGAGCATCCCACCAACCCCAAGTCGTCGCTGCAGGAAATCCTGCAGGAGCGCGGCTTCGCTCCCGACTACGAGGTGGTGGAGACCATCGGCCCTCCGCACGACCGCACCTTCGAGGTGGTGGCCAAGTGCGACGGGGAGGTCATCGGGCACGGCACCGGACGCTCCAAGAAGAAGGCCGAGGCCGCGGCCGCGCAAAACGCGATCGACATGCACCGTAGGGCCAGTCAGGGATTGGAATAGCAAGTGTATCTAAAGTCGCTAGTGCTTAAGGGATTCAAGTCGTTTGCCGACAAGGCGGTCATCAACTTCGAGCCGGGTCTGTCGGCGATCGTTGGACCCAACGGCTCGGGCAAATCCAACATATCGGAAGCAGTACTGTGGGTTCTGGGCGAGCGCAAGACGTCCAACCTGCGCGTGCATCAGATGGAGGAGCTGATCTTCTCCGGATCGTCGGCGCGACCGCCCGCCAAGGTGGCCGAGGTCGACCTCGTGCTCGACAACTCCGACGGCACCATTCCGGTGGAGTTCACCGACGTGGTGATCACGCGCCGCATGCACCACAACGGCGAGTCGGAGTACCTCATCAACGGCGCGCCCGCGCTCAGGCGCGACATCATCGACATCCTGCACGACTCTGGCATCGGCGAGGGCGTGCACTCCGTGATCACGCAGGGCAACCTCACCGCCATGATCGAGTCGCGTCCCGAAGACCGCATGGTGCTTCTGGAAGAGGCCGCCGGCGTGCTCAAGCACAAGGCGCGCAAGCAGCGCTCGCAAAGGCAGCTTGCCAAGATGGACACCACGCTGGCCCGCGTGAACGACATCGTGAAGGTGATCGAGCAGCAGCTGCGCCCGCTGGAGCGCCAGGCATCGCGCGCCAAGCAGCACGAGGCGTATTCCGACGAGCTGAGGCAGATCACGCTCTCGCTGGCGGTGGACGACCTGCGCTCGCTGCAGGCTTCGTGGGAGCAGATCGTCAAGCACGAGAACGAGGTAGACGCCGAGGCCGAGCTGGTGCGCTATCGGCTGGAGGAGAAGGAAGAGGAGGTTGCCAAGAGGCAGGCCATCCTCGAGGAGAAGGGCCTCTTCGTTGGTGACCTCAACGAGCAGCGCAACCGCTGCCAGTCGATCATGGCCAGGCTCGATTCGGGCATGCGCCTTCTGGAGGAGAAGGGCAAGAACATGGTGTCGAGGCTCTCGGAGCTTCGCGCCACGATCCACACCTCGCAGGCCAGGCTCAAGTCGGCGCAGGAAGAGCGCTTGCAAACCGAGACCGAGTCGTCGGACACCGATGCCAGGCTCAAGGGGCTCTACTCCACATACAACGAGCTGTCGCACAAGTCGGAGCAGGTGAACAAGGACCGCCGCGCCGCGCAGGAAGCCTACGACGCGCTTTCGGCCAAGCTGCGCAACAACGAGAGCGCGCTGGCCACCACCAAGGACAACCTGGCTCGCGCCGAAAGCTCGCTGGAGTCGCTCAAGGTGGAGGAGAACCTCCTGAACGAGCGTCTCGAGCAGGCCAACCGCGAGATATGCGAGGCTCAGGGCGAGCTGAAGACGGCGCGCGACAAGAGCGACACGCTCTCGTCCGACATCTTGAAGGTGGAGGGCGAGCTTAAGCTGGCGCGCTCCGACATCGACAAGCGCGTGAGGCTGCTGGACCAGGTGCGCAAGGAGATGAACGCCAACCGCAGCAAGCTGGCCGACATCCAGGCCGAGATAAAGGGCCTGCGCGAGGTGGAGAAGGCCTTCGAGAGCGCCACTCCCGCCATGAACTGGCTCACGGAGCACAAGGACGAGTTGAACGGCGTGGTGGGCAAGCTCTCCCGCGCGATCAAGGCCCCCGACGGCGTGGACCAGATCGTGGAGAGGCTGCTTGGCGCCGATGTGACCGGCCTGCTGATGGTCGATATCAAGTCGGCCGGCGTGGTGGCCGAGCGCCTCATCAAGAGCGCGCAGGGCGGCGAGGCGAGCTTCATGCCGCTGCAGGACGGCGACGGCGCGGGTTCGGGCGCGGGCGAGCTGCCGCGAAGCTCCGACGGCGAGCGCCTGCTGGACCTGCTGGAGTACGACAGCGTGTATGCCGGCGTGGTGGAGTCGCTCCTGGGCGACGTGTACGTGGCCGCCACGGTGGCCGAGGCGCTGCTGTTCCACGGCCGCAACCCCGGCGTGCGCTTCGCAACGCGCGACGGCGCGGTGGTGTGGCCCTCGGGCAAGATATCGCTGGGCACCCAGGTGTCCGACATGGACGGCGTGCTGGCCCGCCAGCGCAAGCTCAACGAGCTTGTGGTGGAAGAGGAGGAGTGCACCGCCAACCTTGGCGACAGCGAGATGGCGGTGTCGGAGGCCGAGAAGGCCCTCGAGGTGGCGCAGCAGGACGGCTTCGAGCTGTCGGAGTCGCTGGCCAAGCTGCAGGGCTCCTACGATGCCGCGATGCAGGACCTGCACCGCGTGGAGAAGCAGATCATGCAGCTCACGCAGAGCAAGGAGCAAACCGAGCTGAAGCTCAAGAGCGTGGGCGTGAGGCGCGGGCAGTCCACGCCGCTGGCGCAGGAGTACCGCGAGCGCATCGAGACGCTCACCGCGGGCATCTCGCAGATGAGGGAAGAGGCAGAGGCCGCTTCGTCGAAGCTGCTCGAGATCACGCAGGAAAAGGCCAGCATCGCCGAGCAGGTGTCGTCGGCCAAGGCCGAGATGGAAACCTGCAGGCAGTCGATAGAGTTCCGCCGCCGCAGGCTCGAGAAGCTCGCCGACGAGATCGCCGAGCTGGAGAAGACGCTCGAGGTGTCGCGCAGCACCGAGCAGTCGCTGCAGATCATCCGCCTGCGCGTGGAGCCGCTCTACAACGCGTTCGAGGAGCTGCACACGGGCATTGGCGAGTGGGCGCGCAAGCTGCAGGAGCAGACCAAGCTCACCCAGAGCGACTCAGCATCGCTCAAGCAGATAATCGACGAGGCCAAGCAGGCCCGCGACGAGGCGCGCGAGCAGCAGCAGGCGGTGCTGCTCAAGCTCAATGAGGTGCGCGTGGAGAAGGCCAAGCTCGAGACCGAGGTCAAGAACGCCATCGCCCGCATCGAGCAAGACACCGGCACCTCGATCGAGGCGGCGTTGGAAGTGGCCTCACCCGAAGACCGCGCGCAGGCTGAGGAAAGGGCCGCCAAGCTCAGGCGCAAGATCGACAACCTAGGCGCCGTGAACCACGTGGCCATGGAGGAGTACGAGCAGCTCAAGGCGCGCCGCGACTACATCAAGGAGCAGGTGGCCGACCTCGAGGAGGCTCGCAAGAAGCTCAACACCATCTCGCGCGCGCTGGACACCAAGATGAAGCGGCAGTTCCGCGAGACGTTCGACGGCGTGAACGACAGCTTCCGCAAGCTCTACGAGCACCTGGCTCCGGGCGACACCGGCGAGCTGGTGGTGCTGGACAAGAACGCGGAGGGCCAGGCCGGGGTCGAGATCGTGATTCACCCGCACAACATGAAGCTCATGAGCCTCACCCAACTTTCGGGCGGCCAGAGCGCGCTGGTGGCCATCGCGTTCCTGTTCGCCGTGTACATGACGCGCAACGCGCCGTTCTACATCCTCGACGAGATCGAGCCGTCGCTCGACGGCACCAACCTGCAGCGCGTGTGCGACCTGCTGGACTCGATGCGCTCGCAGACGCAGCTCATCATGGTCACGCACCAGCGTCAGAGCATGGAAATCGCCGACATCCTCTACGGCGTGAGCAAGCAGGCCTCGGGCGTGAGCAAGGTCGTGAGCCAGAAGCTCGACCAGGCCATCGCCGCCCTCGAGGAAGAGGAGAAGGCTCAGAAGGAAAGGGAGGAGTAGCCGATGGGACTTAGAGAAAGGCTTTCGCGCGGGCTTTCCAAATCGCGCGAGAAGCTCACCGAATCTATGAACGTGCTCTTCGAGCGCGGAGTTTGGCTTACCGAGGATTTCTGGGAAGGCATGGAGGAAGCGCTCATCGCGAGCGACATGGGACCTTCGGCCTCGATGCAGATCGTGGAGAACATGCGCGATGCGACGGACAGGAAGGCCCTGCCCAGCGTGAAGGCGGTCAAGGATTACCTGATCGACCAGATCGCGGCGCTGTTCGTGCAGCCCGAGACCGACATCTTCGAGGACACGCCGTCGTGCGTGCTCTTCGTGGGCATCAACGGCGCCGGCAAGACCACCACGGTGGGCAAGATCGCCAAATGCGGCGTGGATGCCGGGCACAACGTGCTGCTGGGCAGCGGCGACACCTTCAGGGCGGCCGCCATCGAGCAGCTCGAGGAGTGGGGACGCCGCGCCAACGTGGAAGTGGTGGAGCGCGACCGCGGCAGCGACCCTGCCAGCGTGTGCTATGCCGCCATCGAGCGTGCGGAGGAGACGGGAGCCGACCTGGTGCTCATCGACACGGCGGGGCGCCTGCACACCTCCGACGACCTCATGCGAGAGCTGGAGAAGGTCGTGAACGTGACGCGCAAGCGCGCGCAGATGCCGGTGCACACGGTGCTGGTGATCGACGCCACCACGGGACAGAACGGCCTCGAGCAGGCCAAGGAGTTCGACCGTGCGCTCGACCTCGACGCGGTGGTGATCACCAAGATGGACGGCACCGCCAAGGGCGGCATCGCCGTCGCGGTTTCGCACGAGCTTAAGCTGCCGATCGTGCGCATAGGCGTGGGCGAGCAGATCGAGGACCTGCGTCCATTCGACGCCAGGGAGTTTGCAGAAGAGATAGTGGGCTAGGGCTGCCGGCGCGGGCGCAAGATGCCGGCGCGGACCCCAAGGCCGCTTTGAAGACACAGTAGAAAGGCGATGGAAGATGGCGACGAATCTGTCTACCAAGCTGCAGGGCGCACTCGACAAGGTGCGTGCCAAGGGACGTTTGACCGAGGCGGATATCGACCTGGCCATGCGCGACATCCGCATGGCGCTTCTGGAGGCCGACGTAAACTTCAAGGTCGTGAAGACCTTCGTGGCCCGCACGCGCACCAGGTGCCTCACGGCCGAGATCCTGGACTCCCTCACCCCCGGCCAGAACGTGGTGAAGGTGGTGCTCGAGGAGCTTACCAACCTGCTGGGGTCCGACGACTCCAAGATGGTGCTGCCCGACACCACGCCCAACGTGATCATGCTCGTGGGCCTGCAGGGCAGTGGCAAGACCACGGCCGCGGCCAAGCTGGCCTACCTGCTCAAGCAGCAGGGCCACATGCCGCTGCTGGCCGCATGCGACGTGTACCGCCCCGCAGCAGCCGACCAGCTCGAGACGCTTGGCGGCGAGATCGGCGTGAAGGTCTTTCGCGGCGACGGAGCCGACCCGGTAAAGATCGCCACCGACGCCGTGGCCGAGGCCAAGGCCACGATGCGCGACATCGTGATCGTGGACACCGCCGGCCGCCTGCACGTGGACGAGGAGATGATGACCGAGGCCGTCAACATCAAGAAGGCCGTGAATCCGGCGCAGGTGCTGATGGTCGTGGACGCCATGACCGGTCAGGACGCCACCAACGTGGTGGCCGCCTTCGCCGAGAAAGTCGACTTCGACGGCGTGATCATGTCCAAGATGGACGGCGACGCACGAGGCGGCGCCGCGCTGTCGGTGCGCGAGGTTACCGGCAAGCCCATCAAGTTCATCTCCGAGGGCGAGAAACCCGATTCGCTAACAGAGTTCCACCCCGACAGGCTCGCCAAGCGCATCCTGGGCATGGGCGACATGCTCTCGATCATCGAGCAGGCCCAGCGCGTCGCCGATGAGGAGATAGAGCAGGCCGAGGCCGAGCGCATGGCCCGCGCCGAGCTTACGCTCGACGACTTCATCACCGTGAACAAGCAGATCCACAAGATGGGCGGCATGTCCAAGCTGCTCTCCGCCCTGCCTGGCGGCGACAAGGCGGTCGAGAGCGGGCAGGCCGACCTCGATTTCTTCGACAGGGCCCAGATCATCGTGAACTCGATGACCAGGGAAGAGCGCCAGAAGCCCGCCGTGATCAACGGCTCTCGCAGGGCGCGCATCGCCAAGGGCGCCGGCGTGCAGGTGAGCGACGTGAACCAGCTGCTCAACAAGTTCAACGAGATGCGCAAGGCCTTGAAGAAGATGGTGTCGGCGCAAGAGCAGCGCCACTCCAACAAGCGCAAGCCCACCAAGCAGAGCAAGGGCAGCCGCAAGGCCAAGCGCCGCGCCGAGAAGCGCTCGATGCGCGGCATGGGCGGGCTGCCGGGCATGGGAGGCATGGGCAACGCGGCCAGCATGGCCAAGAACCTCTCGAACGCCGACCTCAAGAAGCTGCAGGACATGTTCGGCGATATGTAGATGGCGAGGTTGCCGCGACCAGGCGCGCGGCTTCCGAGATATAGAGTAAGATCGCGTTCCCCGGTTGGCATCGAGCTGGCCGGGGAACTTTTGCGTGGGCGCTTCGCCGGGGTGGGGGAGTGCGGCTACTTCTTGTAGACGCTGCTTCTGTGACCGACCGAGAGGGCGAGTACTACAAGCTCGTTCTCTCGGATCTCGCAGAGTACCCGGTAGTCGCCTATGCGATAACGCCATTCCCCGGAGCGGTTCGACGTAAGCCCTTTTCCGTGAACTCGAGGGTCATCGCAGCCATCGATATTCTTCAGGAGCCACGAGATAATTATCCGGCGAACGTCAGGATTCATTTTCGAAAGCTGTTTATCGGCTTTCTTGGAAAACACCAGCGTCCACATTTACAGATACTTCCTGGCTATATCGGCAGCGGAAATGGTCTCGGGGTCGAGGTCGAACTCCGCCTTTGCTTCGCGCCACTCCTTGAGGTCGAGCTCGTCTTCGAGACGCTCGAGGGCGCACCTGCGCATGAACTCCGACACGCTCTGGCCATAGGCCTTCGCATAGCTCGTGATGAGCGACTTCTCTTCGCTGCCTATGCGGATGGTGATCGTGGAATCGGACATGGTGCACTCCTTTCTTCGTGTGTAAGACATTGTACTACGTTGATGATGGAGCGGTCTAGGCCAGCTG
>CAVFRF010000042.1:0-29724 GCA_963624975.1 Bacteroidaceae bacterium | reverse complement strand
GCGGGTCGCGGCGGCACCGGGCGCGGCGGCACCCGCGACGCCATCGAGCAGCTGCGCGGCCGCGGCCGCGGCAGCGCCAGCGGCGCCTGCAGCATCGTCTCCGAGCACGCGGGTCTTGCCAGCGCCCCTCAGCATCCTGGTCTTGCCAGCTCCCTCGCCGGAAGCACGACCGCCGCCGCGACGCCCGCCGGCAGATGCAAGCTCGGTGGTCGAACCCGCCGGCACGAAGCCGCCAACTCCACCCGCAGCGGCATCCCCGGCACACGCGGCCGCGCCCGCAGCCGCAACAGCGCCCGCACCCGCAACAGCACGCCCATAGCCAGCCATGTCGGTCTGGTCCAGCCCCGCGTCCAGCCCGCGCGCACGGCTGTACGGCGCAACGTATTCCTCTTCGCGCTTGCGCTCCTTGCGGTCCTCCCTGCATGCGAGCAACCAGTCGAAGAACCCGCTGATCGAAAACCCGATGAGCACCAGCGACCCCACGATGATGGCCGCCAGCAATATCCAGGCGATGGTTTGCCCCACCAGGCTCAGCAGCACATATGCCAGGCCGTTGCCCACGTAGCCGCCGCAGCTCAGCAGATAGTCCTCGGCAAAGAGCGCCTGCACGTGGTTGGCCGCACCCGGGGCGTTAACGCCGTAGAGCGCCACGACGCTCAGGAAAATCAGCCCCATCCCCAGCGCGATGCGCGACAGCACGAGGTCGTGCCGCCCCAGCATGAAGAAGCAGATGCCGAACAGCCCCACCATCACGGGCAAGATGTAGGCGCCCACGCCAAAGCCGAAGTGCATGGCGTTGGACACCCACGACGTGATCACGGCCTGCGAGTCCATGCACACGGCAATCATGAGCATCACGGCCACGGCCACCACTACCACGCCCACGATGTCGTTTTTGAGGCGCGGGGTGAGCATGCCCTGCCTCGCGCCCTGCGCCTGTGCCTGAGCTGCGCGCAAGCTACCCGAGCGCGCCTGCGCGGGCTGCTCCGATAGCGACCTGCGCTTGGTCTGCCCCTTGCCGCCGCCCTGCGCGTGCGAGCCGGATTTTTTGCCTGAAGAAGCTTTCTTGGATGCCAAGTCCAACCTCCGAGTTGCTGCGTTTGAGTTTCGTTTGATGAAGGCTGTTGAGTATGTATATCGTGTTGACACGACGACCCGCGCGCTCTTGCACATCGCGCCCGCGCATCTTGCTACATTCTAGCTTGCCCCCGCTTCAAAATGAATAGCCACCCCGCAGAATGCCGGCACCCCGCTTCCGGGACGTGCCGCGCTCGACACTCACGGCTCTCTCGCCAAAATTGAACACGCACAACTGCGTTCCCGCTCACAGCCCAACTATCATATTGCGGGAAGAACGTTGCACAGGGCCGGCACGCGCTCGCGTCATCCGCGCCCAAGCCGCAACGCCGCCAGCAGAACTCACGTCCGCGCTACTGCAAGACGCGGGCACGCGTCGTTTTGAGGAGACCTCCCTTGACCCCAGACCAGATCATAGCCATCGCCGTATTCGCGCTGGCTCTCGTTGCAATCATGTCGGAAAAGATCCATCGCGCCGTGGTGGCCATGATCGGCGCGATGGTGCTGGTGTTTCTGCACATCGTGGATTTCGACACCGCCGTGGACTACATGGACTTCAACACGTTGGGCGTGCTCATGGGCATGATGATGTTCGTGGCGGTGGTGCAAAAGTCGGGCATCTTCGAGTACCTGGCCATCAAATGCGCGCGCATAGCCAAGGGCCAGCCATGGCACGTGATGGTGATGTTCGTGCTGCTCACGTCGTGCCTGTCGGCGATGCTCGACAACGTGACCACCGTGCTGCTGGTGGCTCCCATGACGCTCATGGTGTGCAAGGTCATGGACCTCGACCCCATCCCGTTCTTCATGGCCGAGGTGCTGGCATCCAACATCGGCGGCACGTCCACCCTCATCGGCGACCCGCCCAACATCATGATCGGCTCGGGCGCTGGCCTCAGCGCCATCGACTTCCTGGTCTACGATGCCCCGGCGGCGATCCTGAGCGTCGCGGTGATGCTGGTGTTCTTCTACGTGCTCTTCGGACGCGACCTCAGCGTGCCCGAGGAGCTGCGCGAGAAGCTCATGGAACTCGACGAGCGCGAGCATCTCAAGAAGCCCAGGCTCGCCAAGCTCAGCGTGGTCATGACCGTGGTGGTCACGGTGTCGCTCATGTGCCACTCGCTCGTGGGCGTCGAGAGCGGCGTAATCGCGCTTGCGGCGGCGGCTTTCATGCTCATTCTCTCGGGGGAGAACATCGAGGACATCCTGCATCATGTGGAATGGACCACGCTGGTGTTCTTCGGAGGCCTGTTCATCATCGTGGGCGGCCTCACCGAAACGGGCGTGGTGGAGATGCTGGCCAACGTGCTGATCAATGCAACCGGCGGCAACGTGTTCATGCTCATGATCGTGCTGCTGTTCGGCTCGGCGCTCATCTCGAGCTTCCTCGACAACATCCCGTTCGTGGCCACGCTCATCCCGATCCTGCTCACCATGGAGGCATCGGGCATCGACGTGATGCCGCTTTGGTGGGCGGTGTCGCTGGGCGCGTGCCTGGGCGGCAACGGCACGCTCATCGGCGCGTCGGCCAACGTGGTGATGGCCGACATCGCCAGCCGCAACGGCTACAAGCTCACGTTCGCCAAGTTCACCAGGGTGGGATTCCCGGTCATGCTGGCCACCGTGACGGTGTCGGCGGTATACCTGATCATCCGGTTCCCACCGTTCTAGTGAAGGCCGACAGGCTGGTTTGGAATGCCCCTGCTCCACGAGAACTTCGACAGCGCAGCGCGTTGCAGAACGTCGATTGGACACTGATGGGACATCGATGGGGCATGTCCTATCACGAATAGGGCATGCCCCAATCATGTCCCAATCAGGACGTTCAAACCGTCCGGCCAGCCAACGCCATTCCGGACAAACAAGAGGGCGGGACGAATCTCGCTTTGAGTAAAGCGTGCTATCTAGATGCTGAGCATCCTTCCAAGATCAGGGTTTACATGCAGAAAGCCGGGCACACGCCAAGCAGCCTAAACGAGCTGTAGCTGGTGTTCACGTCGCCGCCCGGGTTCGCGCTCCTGAAGTTCGTGGAGCCGCTGAGGCGCGGAGAGCGCAGCCACGCGTACGCGTCGTACAGCGACTCCGGGCGGGAGCCGGACCTGTCCAGATAGAGGTTCTGGATCGCGGCGCTGGCCGATCCGTAGGCCACGCTCCTGTCGGAGAACCACCTGTACTGGCTGCCTTCGTCGCCCTGGTGCGAGTTCGCGGCGCCGGTGATCTCCTTGGCGGACATCAGCCAGATGCTGTCGACCGTGGCGCCCGCGGTATCCCAGCTGCCATAGCTGCCGGAGTAGGCCTTCTTGGCGACGGCCTTGAGGGCGTCCACGAAGCCCTCCGGCATGTTGGCGGCCACGTAGCCCTCCATCACGGTCTCGCGCATATACGACTCGCCCCAGCCGCCGGAGTTGTCGCCGGTGCTGCCGTCCATGCCGGCCTTCATCATCTGCGCGGTGGGCAGCGAGTGCACGGCCATGAAGGTCACGGCGCTTCCGTCGGAGTCGTGCTGGCCCACCTGCACGATGCGGAACTCCACGTAGCGGTCGGCGAGAGGCAGGACCTTATCCTCCGTCCAGTAGGTGAAGAGGTGCATCGTGTTCGCGTCGATCTTGTCGTTGCCCTCGTCGGAGTCCATGTAGCCCTTGAGCGTCGTCGACGTTCCGGAAGCGGTAGCCTTCCCAACCTCCGTATCCACGCCATCTTGACTCACAACGATGCCCGAGTCGGGCACAGCAGCAGCTGCAGACGCAATCCAGTAGTCGTCCGTGGACGAGTCGGCCCAGTGGGCATAGAGGTTCACCGTCGTGCCGACAGTCGCCTTCGTCTTGCTGTCCTTTGTGGAGGCGTCGGTGTACATGCCGTTGCCGTCGATCAGCGAGTGCCCATCCACGTAAGTGAGCATGGTCTTGGCGTCGGCGGTGCCCGTGGTAACGGAGGAATCGGCTGCGCCGAGCGTCCAGTACTGGAAGGTCTTGTCGGTGTAGGTGAACTTGTTGAGCGTCAGGCTTGACGTTGCGTCATCAGGCAAGAACGTTTGCGTGTAGGTGTACTCGCCGCCAACCTCGGTGGCATTGGCTAGCGTGCCGCCGTTGGAGTGATAGACCACGGTGTAGCCGGGCGACCACTTCGCATAGAGAGTGATGTCCGCGGTCACTGCGGTGTTGGCGAAATCGTATTTCGCATCAAGCGTGGTGCCGCCATCGTTGGAGGTGTACCAACCATCGAAAGCAGAAGCGGAGTCACTGTTAGTCGGGTTGGTGGCGAGCGCCGTGGCATTGCCTCCATCGACTACTTTCTGTGTTTGCATGGTCTGGCTATCGGCAAACGTGCCGCCATTGGCATCGAAGGTCACTGTATATGTGTCGGCCGCCATGCAGAAAGCCGGGCACACGCCAAGCAGCCTAAACGAGCTGTAGCTGGTGTTCACGTCGCCGCCCGGGTTCGCGCTCCTGAAGTTCGTGGAGCCGCTGAGGCGCGGAGAGCGCAGCCACGCGTACGCGTCGTACAGCGACTCCGGGCGGGAGCCGGACCTGTCCAGATAGAGGTTCTGGATCGCGGCGCTGGCCGATCCGTAGGCCACGCTCCTGTCGGAGAACCACCTGTACTGGCTGCCTTCGTCGCCCTGGTGCGAGTTCGCGGCGCCGGTGATCTCCTTGGCGGACATCAGCCAGATGCTGTCGACCGTGGCGCCCGCGGTATCCCAGCTGCCATAGCTGCCGGAGTAGGCCTTCTTGGCGACGGCCTTGAGGGCGTCCACGAAGCCCTCCGGCATGTTGGCGGCCACGTAGCCCTCCATCACGGTCTCGCGCATATACGACTCGCCCCAGCCGCCGGAGTTGTCGCCGGTGCTGCCGTCCATGCCGGCCTTCATCATCTGCGCGGTGGGCAGCGAGTGCACGGCCATGAAGGTCACGGCGCTTCCGTCGGAGTCGTGCTGGCCCACCTGCACGATGCGGAACTCCACGTAGCGGTCGGCGAGAGGCAGGACCTTATCCTCCGTCCAGTAGGTGAAGAGGTGCATCGTGTTCGCGTCGATCTTGTCGTTGCCCTCGTCGGAGTCCATGTAGCCCTTGAGCGTCGTCGACGTTCCGGAAGCGGTAGCCTTCCCAACCTCCGTATCCACGCCATCTTGACTCACAACGATGCCCGAGTCGGGCACAGCAGCAGCTGCAGACGCAATCCAGTAGTCGTCCGTGGACGAGTCGGCCCAGTGGGCATAGAGGTCGATGGTGTCACCGGCCTTGGCCGCCTTCATGTTCGCCTTATCCGTGGAGTAGGTGGAGGTGTTGGTGTACATGCTGCCGTTAGCCAGCTTATGCCCGTCCGTGTAGGTGAGCGTGGAGTTAGCAAGAGCTGTCGTGGCGACATCTTCGTCGGCTGCGCCGAGCGTCCAGTACTGGAAGGTCTTGTCGGTGTAGGTGAACTGGTTAGCCGTCAGGGTCGAGGTCTTATCGGATTCGTCCAGCGTCTGCGTGTAGCTATACTGGCCGTTGGTGTCAGCGGTGCCGCAGCTCAGCGTGCCGCCGTTGGAGTGATAGACCACGGTGTACCTGGTATCGGCCTTCACGGAGATGGAGACCTCGATGTCGATCGCCTTGTAGTTGGCGTCGTTTGGCGTATAGACGGCCGTACGGGTTGTTTCGCCGACGGTATCGCCGACAGTTTCATCAGCGCCGTAGCCGCTGCTCCAGGCAAGGGTTCCATTCGAGACCTCAGGAAGCGCAACCTCTGAGAGCAGGGTACCAATATATGCCTTGAGCGGGTCCACCTTAGGCAGATCAGCGCTGGGAACATCAGCTTGCGCAATCGTCCATGTGCCGGTGACAGAGCCGGTGAAGTTGCCGCGGCCCACTGCATATGCCGTGTAGGTTCCAGCGTTTTTAGCCGAAAGCTCGCCTGCAGTGCCGAAGGTCAACAAGCCCTGCTCGAGAGTGGTCGTGCCATCGGCGAGCGTCTTGTCGAGCGTCACCGTGGCTTTGCCAGCCTCGATTGTGCTGCCGGTATAGACGGTACCGTCGTTTTCGAACGCGAGATTCGAGTTCGAGATGTCGTAAGGCTCAATCTCGAACGTCTCGGCCTTGGTGCCGGTGTAGTTGCCGCATCCTGCAACCTTCACGATCACCTTACCCGCGTTGACGTTGGAGGTGTAGCTCACCGTGTAGTCGGTGTTCTCCTTGTAGCTTTCGAGGCCGGAGATCGTGGTGGTATGGACCTTGCCGTCGTAGATCTTGCTAGTGGTGTCGATCGTTACCAGCGACGAGATGTCCTTCGGTGCGATAGCGAAGTCGAACGCCTTGGACTTGCCGTCGAAGGTCGTCACGACCGCCGTGGCGATGCCGGCATCCGTGTTGTGCAGATAGTCGATGGCGTAGTCCACGTCATCGGGCATGCCGATGACCTCGGGGGTCTTGGCCTTGCCATCGTAGGTGAAGGAGGTCTCCGAGAGCGCGATGCCGTCGAAGACCTTGTCGGTAGAGACGATCTTCCATGCGGCCATCGCGGTGCCGGCGTAGTTGCCCTGGCCCTCGATGGTGAGCAGATAGTCGCCGGAGGCCGTCTTCGTGGCCGTGTCTGCGCCTACCGAGTAGTCGGAGGCTGAAAGCTCTTTGCCGCCAAAGACCACCTTCTCGACCTCTGCGGTCTTCAAGGCGCCGTTGTAGTCGAAGGAGGCGTTCTTAAGCGTCACCCTGGCAGACGAGATGTCGGCCCTGTCTATCGCAAAGCCAAGCTCTACTACGGCGTTGCCCGCATAGTTGCCCATGAAGGCGATGATTGCCTTCGGCTCGCTGGCAGCAGAGGAGGCATCCGTGTTCTGGGAGTAGCCGACCGTGAAGTCGCGTCCCTCGACGAGGCCCAGGGTATTGGTTACGCCGGGCTGCTTTGCGGCGCCGTCGTAGGTGAAGGTGGCCTCGGCAAGCGAGAAGGCGGTGCGCTGCTCCGCGGTGAGCGTGGCGGGCGCGATGGCCCACTTGCCCGTCACGGTGCCGGTGAAGTTGCCCTTGCCGGCGGCGTATGCGGTGTAGGTTCCAGCGTCGGTACCGCTGGTGGCTCCGATCAGCGTATAGTCGCCGTCTCCCAGGGCCGCGATGCCGCCCGCGAGGGGCGCCGCCAGCCTGACGGTCGCGGCGCCGACGCCGATGCTGCCTCCGCTGTACGACTTGCCGTCGTTTTCAAACGCGAGCGTCGCGCTCTTCGAGATGTCGTAGGGCGCGATGTCGAACGTCGCCGTCTTCGAGCCGGTGTAGTTGCCGCATCCGGCCACGGTCACGGCGACCCTGCCGGCGTTGACGTTGGCGGTGTGCGAGACGGTGTAGTCACGGTTCTCCACGTAGCTGCCGACGCTCACCGTGGCCTTGTGCTCGAGGCCGTCGTAGACCACGTCGTCGGGAGCCGTGATGGAGATCTGCGAGGCTATGTTGGCCGGAAGGATCTCGAACTCGTAGGACCTCTCGCCCCCGCAGCCCCTGATGCCCGTCACGGTCACGGTAGCGGTGCCGGCATCGACGTTGTCCTCGTAGGAGACCTCGAAGTCGCGTCCTTCGACGAGGCCCTCTATGGCGACGGCAGGCTCGATGGCGAAGCCGGTGTAGACCTTGTCGGACAGGTCGACCCTGGCCTTGGAGAAGTCTATCTGCCCGGAGTCGGCCAGGGTGGCGCGCTGAAGCTCGGCGTACAGGCCGTCGGAGACCGCGGCCTGGCCGCCCAGCACGTCCGCGCGCCAGACGTCCCTGCGGTTCTCGTGCAGGGCGCTAACCGCCCCGGAGTGCTCGGACTCGTCGCCGCCCACGAGCATCAGGACGCTTCCGCGGCTGCCGCAGAGCGCTCCTCCGGAGAGGGCATCGGGGAAGTTCGAGCCGGTGGCCACGGCCGTGCCCTCGTAGGACAGGCCGTTCCCGACGGCCCAGGCCACGACCTGCTGCGAGGTGTCGTAGCGGGTGTGCCCCGCTAGGCGCACCACGTTGCCCTCGCCCACGATGCCTGCGAGCGCGGCCTCGGTTGCATCCGAGATCCTAGCCACGCCGCCGGCTATCACGATCTCGTCGAATCCGCCGTCGCGGATGGCTTCGATAGCGTCGGCGGAGAGGGCACCGGCGCCGTCGGCCAGGAAGATCGGCGCTCCCATGGCGTATGTCCACGGGCTCATGGAGAGGGCGTCGGCGAAGTCGGTTCCGCTCACGACCACGGCCATGTTGCCCCACGCGCCCTCGACCCTGCCGTGCTCGTAGAGCTTCTGCGAGGTGGCGTAGCGGTCGTCGCCGGCCAAGCGCACCACGTTGCCCTCGCCAACGATGTCCTCGATGGAGTCGAAGACATCTCCGGAGATGGCAGAGGACCCGCCCACGACGATGGCCTTGGTGGCGCCGAGCCTCTCGATCTCGGCCGCGCACTGCTGCGTAAGCTCCATCGAACTCGTCAGCAGCACCGGCGAGCCGTAGAAGCCCGCCAGCGCGGTGGCCGAAAGCGCGTCCGGGAAGTTCTCGGAGCTTGCCACCACCACGGTGTCCGCGTGCTCGAATCCGGCCTGCGAGATCGCGGCCATCGTGTCGTGTCTGCTGTCGCCGGACAGGCAGCTCCACTCCACGAGCTGGATCTGCCCCTCGGGCACGTCGATCCTGCCATCGCCGTCCTCGGCGAGCGCGAGGGCGGGCAGCGCCGCCAGAACGAAGACGAGCGCGAGGACGATGGCCGCCAGGCCCTTCGTCCTCCCGCTCGTCAAGGTGCGTTGCTTATGCCGGTATGCCACGCCGGTCCCGGGCGGGGGCGGCGCGTTCCACAACCTCTTCATCCCTCTATCCTCTCTCGCTGCTTCTTTCCATAAAAACTCCGCCTACGCAAGTAGCGGAGGGCTGCAAGCGCGAGAAGCCGGCCGGGACTCTGTTTCCACCTTGACGGCTCCACGCGACTCAGATGTTAAACAGATTAAAAGAAAGCCTCCTTCCCTCGCAAGCCCCCGCAGCAAGTTTGCGCACCCCGCCCACCCCACCCCACAGCACGGGAGGAATATGCCCATACAACCGGCATCTGAGTCCCACCGGGCGCACGCGCGCGACGTGCCGAAGCAACGGAAACCGCAGGCGAAGCCCGGTGGCAAGGATTTGCGATATCTGCGGTTCGCGCACGGAATTTTGCCGTTTTCTGGCAATAATTTGCGATATCTGCGGCTCGATGTTTGTTGGACGGATCTTCAGGTATCCCATAGAAAAGTCAATCAATCCAAACTTTCCCAAGCGTCCGGTCCATGCGTCCGAATAAGACCCGAATACAGCAAAAAGGCATGCGCAGCCGCAGGAATCGAAAATTCTTGACTCTAATGACCGGACAGAACCGAAAAGCCTGAGAGAGCAGGGAATAGATACTCTGGATCGGCGAGTTCTTATTATTCTTAGGGCATGAAGTCGACCATGCTAGAGGATCGCCACGGAATGTGACGGAATGAAGACGCGAACCTGAAAGCCCTCCCCGCTTCCATCAAGGCGGTTAGGATTTGGTTGGAATCTGTTTAGATTCTGGTAAGAATCCGTTATACATTCCGGTAAGGTCTGCCTGCTAACGTCTTGGACGGCGCCTAGTGACATGGCCATCCCCCGTCTTCTTCCGAGGAATGGAGGTAGCCATATGGTTGCTTTGCCGTTGACGATGAAGCTCCTGGCCCTGTTGCTGGGACTCGTCGACATATGCGTGAGGCTGGCCCTGCTCGCCGTTGGCGTATGCAGGCTGGTGCTCGCGTACGAAAGGGCTAGGGCCGAACTGAGGAGAAAGGAGAGGAGGCGCAGACGGCAAGATAGCCGCATCCGCAAGTAGCGGAAACGGCCACCTCACGCAAACACACGTTTTTGGGGGTGGCCAGCCGCGCCAACGGAGGTCACCTGGCGCCGCGCTTCGCAGCGCGCCGCCGCCCTTGCCAGCTAGTCTAGCACAAGGGCGGCGGCTCATGCGGCAGAAACATAGCCGAAAACATGCTGCTCGCGTCCGCCTCGCCAAGCCGCACCCGCGGCGCGCCGCGCTAGACCTCCATCACGATCGGGATGATCATCGGGCGGCGGCGGCACCTGTTCCACAGGAACTTCGACAGCGAGTCGCGCACGTTCTTGCGCAGCGGTCTGGGGTCGATCCTGGCATCGCGGTTGTCGTTGGCCAGCGTCTGCTTCACGACCTGCGTGGCATCGTCCACCAGCGTGGCATCGTCGCCTCCGCCCACGCCGCGCATGATCACCTCCACGTTGTCGAGCGGGCGGCCGTTGCGCTTGCTCACCATGATCACGCACGTTACCACGCCCTCGTTGGCCAGCGTCATGCGGTCCTTGAGCACCAGCGCCGACACGTCGCCCACCGAAAGCCCCTCGACGAACACCACGCCGCTGTCCACGCTCTCGCCGTACGAGACCTTGCCGCCCCGCATCTCCAGCGAGTTGCCGTTGTCGAGGATGAAGATGTTGTTCTTGGGAATGCCCACCGCCTCGGCCAGCGCCGCGTGCGACTGCAGATGCTGCGCCTCGCCGTGCACGGGCATGAAGTTGCGCGGGCGGCAGATGCTCAGCACCAGCTTCAGCTCTTCCATGCCGGCATGGCCCGAAACGTGCACCATCGCGCGGCTCTTGTCGTAGAAGTCCACGCCAATCTTCGACAGCGAGTTCTTCACGCGGTTCACGGCCTTCTCGTTGCCGGGCACGGGCGATGCCGAGATTATCACGGTGTCGCCGCGCTCGATGTCGATGGTCTTGTGCTCTCCGTTGGCCATGCGGGTGAGCGCCGAGAGCGGCTCGCCCTGGCTGCCGGTGCACAGCACCACCAAGCGGTCGCGCGGGATGTCCTTGACCTGGTAGGCGTCCACGATGTCGGTATCGTTGATGTCGAGGTACCCCAGCTCGCGGGCGATCTTGGTGTTGGTGAGCATCGAGCGCCCGGTCACGGCCACCTTGCGGTGCGCCTTGACGGTGGCATCGCAGATCTGCTGGATCCTGTGGATGTGGCTGGCGAACGACGCCACGATCACGCGCCTCTTGGCGTTGGCGATGATGTCGGTGAGCACCTTGCCCACCTCGGCCTCCGAGCGCGTGAACGCCGGAACGTTGGCGTTGGTGGAGTCGCTCATCAGAAGGTCGATGCCCTCTTCGGCAAACCTCGCCATGGCGGCGAAGTCGGTCTTCACGCCGTCGATGGGAGTTTGGTCGAGCTTGAAGTCGCCAGTGTGCATCACGTTGCCGGCTGGCGTGCGGATGAAGATTCCCACCGCCGCCGGAATCGAGTGGTTAACGCTGAAGAACTCGCACTCGAACGCACCGAGCCTGATCACGTTGCCCGGCACGATGGTCTGCAGGTTCACGTCGTGGAAGTTGTGCTCGTCGAGCTTGCCCTCGATGAAGCCCAGCGTGAGGCTGGTGCTGTAAATCGAGGTCTTGCAGTCGAGGTCTTTGAGCAGGTAGGGCACCGCGCCCGTGTGGTCCTCGTGTCCGTGGGTGATGAGGATGCCACGCAGCTTGTGCGAGTTCTCGAGGATGTAGGTGTAGTCGGGAAGCAGCAGGTCCACGCCCGGGCAGTCGTCGTCGGGAAACATCATGCCCGCGTCCACCACGATCATGTCGTCGCCGTACTCGAACACCGTCATGTTCTTGCCGATGCCGTCGAGGCCGCCTAGCGGGATGATGCGAAGCTTGCCCGAGCCCTTGGCCACTCCGCCGCGGGGCGCGCCCGCAGCAGCGCCCGTGCCCACGCTCTTGGCCGCGCCGCCCTTGCCGGCCGACGCGCTGCGACTCTTGCCGCCAGCCTGCCCCGTCTTCTTGCTGCCAGAGGCCGCTTTCGCGCTGCCCGAAGCCTTCGAGTTCTTGGCGCCCTTGGCATCCTTGGCGCCCTTCGCGTGCGCCGCTCCCTTGGAGCCGGCGCCACCCTTTGCAGAGCCGGCATGCGACCCGCCCTTTTTGCGCGCAACCGAAGCCGACGCGGCCCCGTTCGAAGCCGCGTTGCCCTGCGAAGCCGCCGACTGACCGGCGGCCTTCTTCTTTTCGCTCAAGATAGCTACTCCTTGTTCAGGACGCCTACCTCGCGAAGGACCTTCTCCAAGCCGGCCGTCTGCTCCTCGTTTGCCTCGATGAGAGGCAGGCGCAGTCCGCCCACGGGGAATCCGATAAGCTCGAGAGCCTTCTTCACCATGATCGGGTTGGCCGTGATGAAAAGCTCCTTCATAAGAGGCTGCAACCTGGCATCCATGGCCTTGGCGGCGGCAGTATCGCCATTTGCCTGCGCCTCCACCAGCTGCTTCATCAGTTGCGGCGTCACGTTGGCGATCGTCGAAATCACGCCTTCTCCGCCCAGCTCCATCATGGGGATGGTGAGCGAGTCGTCGCCCGAGTACACGTAGAAGCCGTCGGGTGCGTTGTCGATGATCGTCTTTGCCTGTTCCAAATTGCCAGATGCTTCCTTGACCGCCACGATGTTCTCGAAGTCGTTGGCGAGCTTCAGCGTGGTTTCGGGAAGCATGTTGATCCCGGTGCGTCCGGGAATGTTGTACAGCACCACCGGCACGTCCACGGCGCTGGCGATAGCGCCGAAATGCCTGTAGAGCCCCTCCTGCGGAGGCTTGTTGTAATAGGGAACCACCAGCATGATTCCCTGTACTCCCAGTTTGACGACCTCCTTGGCGAAGTCCACCGAGTCGGCCGTGCAGTTGTCGCCCACATTCGCGATGATGGGGGCCTTGCCGTCCACGGCGCCGATGACGGCCTTGAACAGCTCGATCTTTTGCGGATAGAACACCGTGGGCGATTCGCCCGTGGTGCCGTTGACCAGCACAGAGTCGCATCCGCCCTCGATCAGGCGAAGCGCCAGCTTCTGCGCACGGGGCAGGTCGAGGTCGAGGTCCTCCTTGAACGGAGTGACCATCGCGGGAATTAGCCGTCCGAAAATGCATCTCTCAGCCATTTAATCCTCCATGAAGTTCTCGAGACCCACAATAAGCCCGCTGCGCGAGCCAACGTTGCGCACCGCCAGCAGCACTCCCGGCATGTAGGAAGCCCTGTCGTACGAGTCGTGCCTGATGGTGAGCGTTTGCCCCTTGGAGCCAAGGATGACCTCTTGATGCGCCACGTAGCCATCGGAGCGCACCGAGTGCACCGGCACGCCGTCGATCAGAGCGCCGCGTGCGCCTTCGCACCCTTCCCCCTCGGTCTCGCGTCCGGGCGAAGTGCACCCGAAATCGCGTCCCTGAGCAATCATATTAGCCGTGCGAATTGCCGTTCCACTCGGGGAGTCTGCCTTGTGGTTGTGGTGGAACTCGATGATCTCGCAGTCGGGGAAGTACTTCGCGGCCATCTGCGCGAACTTCATCATGAGCACCGCGCCGGTGGTAAAGTTGGGCGCCACGAAGAGCGTGTTGCCCTCGGGAATCCTGGCTTCGAGGCCCTTGAGCTGCTCGTCGGTGAGACCGGTGGTGCCCACCACGCAGTCGATCGAGTGCGCCAGCGCCACTTCCACGTTGTGTTCTACCACCTTGGGGTGGGTGAAGTCGACCATCACGTCGGGCTTCGCGGCCTCGATGGCCTGAGCGAGGTCGGTGTATGCGGGAGCCACCTCGGCTCCGTCGACCTTCACCTTGGCATCGTCGGGAACCTTGATGTCCACGCCGGCCACGACCTCCATGTCGTCCTGCGCGTTCACGGCGCACACGACGTTGTGACCCATGTTGCCGAAGCATCCGTTTACCAAAACCTTTATCATGCTTGCCCCTTCTCCTCGATGCCCTCGAAATTCCAGCTAGCCCCGACGGCGCCATGTCGGGCCGTCGGGGCTAGCGTAGCAGTCGTTGTGCAGCTTGCCGGCTCTGCCTGCCGTGCGGTCGCGCTTCGCTCGCGCATCCCGCGCGCCGGCCGGCTGCCAGCTGTTCGCAGGCCTAGTGGCGCCTGCGCGGCTCCCTGCGCCTGCCGCCGCCGTTGCCGTCCCGACGGTCGTCGCCGTGTCCGCCATGGCCTCCGTGTCCGCCGCCGCGGCGCTCGCCGTCGAAGCCGCCCTCGGTCTTGGGTGCCTCCGGCTTGTCGAGCCTGTCGAGCGAGATCTTGCCCTTCTCGTCAATCTCGGTCACCACGACGCGCACCTCGTCGCCAATCGACAGCACGTCCTCGACCTTGTTCACGCGGCCCTTGGCCACCTTGCTAATGTGCAGCAGGCCGTCCTTGCTCGAGGTCAGCTCGATGAACGCGCCAAACGGCTGGATGCTCACGACCTTGCCCAGGAACTCCTCGCCCAGCTCGGGCACGCGCACGATGTCCTCGATCATCTTCTTGGCATCCTCGCCACCGGTGTCGGCCGACGCGATGAAGATGGTGCCGTCCTCCTGGATGTCGATGGAGGCGCCGGTCTCCTCCTGGATGCCGCGGATGACCTTGCCACCCGAACCGATGACCTCGCGGATCTTGTCCACGGGGATGTGGATGGTGATGATGCGCGGCGCGTAGTCGCTGAGCTGCTCGCGGTACTGCGGCAGCTCGGCCAGCATGGCGTCGAGGATGAAGGCGCGGCCCTTCTTGGCCTGGGCGAGAGCCTCGCCCAGGATCTCGACCGTGAGGCCCTTGGCCTTGTTGTCCATCTGCAGGGAGGTGATGCCCTTCTCGGTGCCGCACACCTTGAAGTCCATGTCACCCAGGAAGTCCTCCAGACCCTGGATGTCGGTGAGGATGGCAACGTCGTCGCCCTCCTTGATGAGGCCCATGGCCACGCCAGACACGGGGCGCTTGATCGGCACGCCGGCATCCATGAGAGCCAGCGTCGAGCCGCAGGTCGAGGCCATCGACGAAGAGCCGTTGGACTCCATGACCTCCGACACCACGCGGATGGTGTAGGGGAACTCCTCCTCATCGGGAATCACGTAGCGCAAAGCCCTCTCGGCCAGCGCGCCATGCCCGATCTCGCGGCGCTTGGGGCTGCCCATGCGGCCGGTCTCGCCGGTGCAGTAGGGCGGGAAGTTGTAGTGGTGGATGTAGCGCTTGCCCTCCATGGGGTCGATCGTGTCGAAGCGCTGCCATTCGTTGAGCATGCCCAGCGTGCACACCGAGAGCACCTGGGTCTGGCCGCGCTGGAACAGGCCCGAGCCATGCACGCGCGGCAGGTAGCCGGCCTTGATGTAGAGCGGCCTGATCTCGTCGACCTTGCGGCCGTCCACGCGCTCGCCCGTGGTGAGGATCATGGCGCGCATCGTCTTCTTCTCGAGGGCCTTGAACTGGGCCGCGATCTCGTTCTTGAGGGTCTCGCGCTCCTCATCGCTGAAGGAGGCCATGACCTCCTCCTTGAGAGCTGCCACCTTGTCGGTGCGGGAGAGCTTGTCGGCATCTTTGAGGGCCTTGTCCATCTGCTCGGCGTAGGCGAACACGCGCTCGCGCACGTCTTCGTTGGGCTGGTTGATGGGCCACTCCTTCACGGGCGGGTTGACCTTGTCGATGAACTCCTGCTGCTTGGCGCAGAACTCGCCCAGCACCTTCTGGCCGAACTCGAAGGCCTCGAGCATCTCGGACTCGGGAATCTCCTCGCCACCGGCCTCGACCATGCAGATGTACTCAGCGGTACCGGCCAGGGTGAGGTCGAGGTCGGAGTTCTCCTCCTCCTCGAAGGTGGGGTTCACGATGAACTCGCCGGTGTCCTTGCTGCGGCCGATGCGCACGCCGGCAACCGGTCCCTCGAACGGGGCGCCGCCGGCCATGAGAGCGGCCGATGCACCCATGATCGAAATCACATCGGGCTGGTTCTCCTGATCGGCCACCAGCGGCATGGCCACCACGTGCACCTCGTTGCGGAAGCCATCGGGGAAGCCCGGCCTGATCGGACGGTCGATCATCCTAGCGGTGAGCGTGCCCTTCTCCGAGGGACGGCCCTCGCGCTTCAGATATCCGCCGGGGATGCGGCCCACCGAGTACATGTGCTCGATGAAGTCCACGGTGAGCGGGAAGAAGTCGTAGTCCTTCTGCTCCTTGGACACCACGGCCGTGACCAGCACCGTCGTGTCGCCCTGCGTTACCACCACGGCGCCCGTGGCCTGCTTGGCAAGCTCACCCGTGGAGAAGGAGTACTGCTTGCCGTAAAGCTCGAAGGACTCGGTAATCTTTTCCATCTGCAAAAATCCATTCTCTTCGTCGTACGTCCGACGCCCTTTGCGTCGAACCCCTCTTCGCGGACTTGCGCGCCTGATCGCGTCCGGACGAGCCTTCGAAGCCCCGACCGCGTTGCTCAAGCGCATCGCCGCACGATCGCTCGCCACCTCAGGCTCACGACCGCCATTTAGCACGAAGGGAGCCTTTGGGCTCCCTCCATGTTGCAAGCTATCTCTAGATGTTGTCGCGGATACCCAGTTCCGCGATCAGGGCACGATAGCCGTCGATGTCCCTCTCCTTGATGTAGGACAGCAGGCGGCGCCTCTTGCCTACCAGCATCAGCAGACCGCGGCGGGTGTGGTGATCCTTGTTGTGGGTCTTGAGGTGCTCGGTGAGGTTGCGGATGCGAAGCGTGAGAATCGCGACCTGCACCTCAGGCGAACCGCTGTCGTTCGGGGTCTTGCCGAACTTTGCGATCATCTCGGCTTTCTGCTCTTTTCCAATGGACATAGCTGCCACCTTTCGGTAATTCGCCTCGAGCCAGGTGAGTCGTCGGTGGTGTCGGCAGACCCAGCAGGAGGTACAAACAAAGACTCCCGCATTATATCCGCTTCGGCGGCCGCCCCAGCGCGTGGCAAAGCGGTTTGTGCGACGTGCGACCGCTTTTCCCCGCCACCGGCAGTTTTGCATTGGAAGCCGCTGGTGTAGCATGGATGCCAGATTTGGAGAAAGTAGGCATCAAACGCAAGCTCGGATTGATTGGAGGTAGAAGATAATGACCAAGATAGACGACGAGATTCTCGCTTCCATCGGAATGACCGCAGACGAGGTGGATGATATCGCCGAGGCTTGCGAGCAGGGCGACTATGGAATGTGGGACTCCAGCAAAGTATCTTTCGAAAGTCCGCTTTACGAAGAAGTCGGAACCATCAGCGTCAGGCTTCCGAAGTCGAGGATTGCGGCGCTTCGCCAAAAATCCGAAGAGATTGGTATTTCCCGATCAGAATTCGTGCGCCGTGCCATCGACCACGAACTGCTGGCTGTCGATTAAATCGAAGGCGTTTCAAAATCAGCCATTGCACTGTTTGCGAAAGTCTCGCGCTGTGTTGGCTTTGCTGGCAGCCGACGTGCGTTGATGTATGTTCGGAGCAAGCCCCGAACATACATCAACGCACGTATAGACAAACATTCGAAGCTTTTGAGGGAACGAAGCCTTGGCCTCCTACCAATTCCCCAGCTGGTATAATGCGGCTGCGACGAGAAGAGCGTGGCCACGGCCTTGGCCTCCTACCAATTCCCCAGCTGGTATAATGCTAAATCGACAAGGAATACCAAACCTAGGACCTTGGCCTCCTACCAATTCCCCAGCTGGTATAATCACGCACGTCGCGATGTGCCTCGCGGAGGGACCTTGGCCTCCTACCAATTCCCCAGCTGGTATAATTGCCAAACAAGAAAACCCCTGATAAACAGGGGTTTTCTTGTTTGTGCTTCTCTTCAAAACGGTCATATAATCTTAATTGGCTGTTCGGCATTCAGCTTTTTCAAAAAACGAAATAGCTCCATTTAACAAGATGACCCGCCGTTTGGCGGGCCAGAGCTTGGCGGGTACCCGGCAATTGCCGAGCCCCTTGCCTAAGCCACCTACCAACTCCCCAGCTGATATACAAAAACTTAGGCCAAGTAAATTGTACTACTCGGAGAAGGGGTTTGCATATGCCAAAACACACCATATTCGTCAGCAGTGCATGCAAGCTAAAGGTAGCTCAAGGGTCGCTCGTAATCGAAAGCTCGTCCTCCCCTGTTGGCCGGGTACCCTTAGAAGACATCTGGGTACTGATCATCGAATCTCAGCAGGTCACGATAACCGCAAAGGCGCTATCGGAGCTGTGCGAAGCCGGCATAGGCACGATGGTCTGCGGAAACACGCACATGCCTGTAGGGTTGATGCTTCCCATTGGCGCGCACTCGCGTCATGCCGCAATCGTAGAAAACCAGCTTCTGATGTCCAAGCCACTGAAGAAACGGCTTTGGCAATCAATCGTAGTCCAGAAAATCACCAACCAAGCCAAGGTACTCGAGTTGCTGGACATGCCTGATCAGGCAACCAATCTTATGAAAATCGCGAAGGAAGTTCTTTCCGGCGACACTAGTGGTAGAGAGGCAGTGGCCGCATCGGCCTATTTCAAGCTCCTCACCCCAAATGGCGGACGGCGAAACAGCGACATCGCGCCACTGCTCGATTACGGATATGCGGTGTTGAGAGCGGGAATAGCCCGATATGCCGTTTCAGGTGGATGGTTGGTGTCGCGTGGAATCCACCACTGCAACAGTCTCAATGCATTCAACCTTGCCGACGACTTTATCGAGCCCTTTCGTCCCATAGTGGATCTGATCGTCGCCCAAGTTGTCGAAGAGCCGGAACTCAACACGTGTTCGAAACGGGAACTGGCGGCGGTTTTCTCCTATTACGTGATGGTTGGCAGCTCCAAGCACACCGTGCAAAGCGCGTTGATAGAAATGGTGGATTCGTTCAAACGTGCCGTGCTCAACGACGACGCAAGCGAACTTCGTCTGCCAGAAATAATCCCGCTTGAGCAATGGACAGGAGAGGAGCGATGAGGGCGATGAGGCTGCTGGTGATGTTCGACCTTCCCAATGGTTCGAAGGCAGAGCGGAAGAGCTATAGCGAGTTTCGCAAGTTTCTGATCAAAGATGGCTACATCATGGACCAGTTCAGCGTGTACACCCGAGTCATGCTTGGCAGGGACAGCGCGGAGGCCCATCTGGCACGTTTGAAGGCGAACTTGCCCAAAGCGGGACGTGTTACCGCGCTCGTGCTTACCGAAAAGCAATACGAAGACCGGGAAGTTCTCGTATGCACGGCCCCCTACCAGAGCGAAGTCGTCGACATAGGCGCTCAGATGACGCTGGACTTCTAATCCTCTCTGTAGCACAAACCCAATATGTCTTCATCCACGAGGCGAAGGAACGAGAAGTCGGTCGCTTTGCTGAGGGTTTCTTTTGGATTTGCTTTCATTTTGATCTGTCGTGGATTACCAAATTTCAATCCACCGTTACTTACATTAATCCCTGTAAATCTCATCAGTTCATCCCCCACCATCACTGCATCGCCATACCTCAGTTCGATCACTTGATTGGCTGCCATCACCTCTTCGGGCACCATCGGCCAATCACAACGTGGGGATTTTCCCGTGTAGTACCTAGGCACGTAAGACCCATCGCGCATTGATGCCAGATCCGAATAGTATATGGGTTCTTTAAGGTACTCCCTCCCATTCCACCACAGGCGAAGTTTCATCATGCCATCAGGAAGAACCACGGACCCATCTTCTCGAACTATGTAGTTGCCGCTGACCTTTTCCTTGCCCTTAGATTCGATCTTCGCCTTGCTCCCCTCTTGACGCAAATACCTGTACACGGTGTCCTCGAACAATCTTGCACTCGCGCCATGTTCGACACGTCGCGTCGGGATAATCTCATCGGCACGCTCTTGGACTTCCTGCGCAAAACCTTCCCATGGTTCCGTGTCGCAGAACAGGGTCTTCCGCTTCTCCTTGTCGACGAGGTGCTTCTGCTCGGAAGCTCTTGCGATCTTGATTACCGTCGACTGATCGCACGCGGCCACTATTGCCGCGTCTATCGCATGATGGCAGTCGTCCTTGTCTCGATCCTTCTTCGCAAAGCCCCAGGCCCAACGAAGCGTCGCAGTTGCACCGCCGGCAACAGCATACACATGACGTTTGCCGCCATCGTCGGGAAAGTCGAGACAGCTGTCTATGTAGTTCATCGCAGCTCGCGTTGCATAGCGCGTATCGTTCATGTTGCGTTCGATAAAGCCTTCTTGCTTGCCAGCCAAGTCGCGCTCCAGCAACTTTTGCACCTTCTTGTAGGGGAGCTTCCCCAGCTTCCCCATAGAGCGAATCCGATTTTCGAAATCCTCCCATTGACCTAACGGCTCAAGCCATTCGTATGGGCTGCGCTCACGCTTCTCCTGGTTGCTCTTTGCCAGCACCAGTACCTTGTTGTTCTGGGAATCATCGCAAGTTCGCGAATAAGGCAGAATATGGTCCACCTGACAATACGATGCATCGTCCAACATGCGCTGAAATTCAATAGACTCGTTGGTGTATAGGTCCCGGCCTTCTTGCTCGTCCCACAACATCTTCTTGCGAAGCAAATCGCCCGACACCAGCTCTTCGGGTATTTGCTTGGCCTCTGCAATGGTCTGGCGTGCGGTGTTTCGCGCCTGCTCGCGCTGCTTGTTGGACTTGTAGATTTGCTTCTTCTCTTTTACCGACTGCTTGAGTTCGCGAGCAAGCTCGATGCGGATGCAGTTTGGCATCCCGTACTCGCGGATAAGCGCATTGGTCAGCTTGCGCACACGTGACATTACGCGGAGCACAACGGGGTTGTTGTTGGTCGGATCATAAAGCTGATACGCCGGCAAAAAGCTGCCCTTCTCGCGCTCCTCGGAACGCTTGGCAAACAATCCCGATGCCTCTTCGGCCTCGAAAAGGGTTCCGATCTCGTCGTAAGATTCAAAACTGTCGATAAGAAGTCGAAGGGCTTTTGCGCTACGCGTACCGTATCCGCTAAAGGCCTTCGACGCAAAAGGCAACTTGCATAGCTTATCGATTTCGCTGTCCTCAAGATCAAGAAAATCAAGCTGATGTCTCAACGTATCTTCGCTGCTCGAATATGCCAGCGCACTCCCAATATCATCCGCAAGCTCGCGGTCGGCAAGCATCTTTCCCATAAGCTCTGCAGACAATTGCTTACGTTCTAGACGCCATATCTTTGGAGTGGCAACCTCTGCATCCTTTTCGTCGTTAGCAGAAATGCCTTTGAAAGACGAATGCGCGCTCAGGTCCAACTTGTCACGCAGTTTCGCATAAGTTACCTTGCATTCTTTGTTCTTTGGCAAGGGGCTCGGAGAGAACAAAATCTCCATGCCCCAGCGCTTGATGTGAGGAGGCAGCGGCATCTCCACGCCCTTGCTATCCACAACTCTCACATGGTTGACGCGTTCGAACGCCGCGCACATCTCAAACGAAAGGCACGCCTTTGCGGCTGCCTTAAGCTCCGGAAAGTACGTGCACTGAGCCACGGTTTGATAAACCTGTTCGTCATGGCCGGAAGTATCTTTCTCCCACGTCAGATTCTCGATGAATTCCTCTTGGAATTCATCGGTCGTATGTGCATTGCCAAACTTACGCTGAGCATCGATTATCGCCTTGACCTCGTCGACGAGCTGGCTCATCAATACGCAACGCGAGTAATCGCCGTCCTTGTTGCGAGATTTGCCATGCGAGCTTCCCTGCTCGCGGCCTTCCTTGAGCATCATCTCGCCTACCGTGCGGTAACCTTTTTGCAACATGATGTGCTCGTTGTCGCTGATGGCCTTGAGAACTTTCTTTCCATCGGAATCGTTGTCGTCGGAGCCTTCTCCATGAGGAATGTAGCCCCGCCTCAAGCAAATGTTGTAAAGGGCCTGTGCTAGATGGCGATCTTCTATGGGGCCATCTAGCGCGGCGACGCGAGATTCCAGAGGCTGCGGATCCCCCTTAACGGTTTGCATCCACGACTTGTCTGCGCCCTCGGGCACAAGGCCGAATTTCACAAAAGTCTCCAGGCAATGCTTTGCACGATCGGCAGAACGCTTGGTGTTTCTCCTAGACGACCTCGCCTCACGACGCACCGCCGCCAAACTCTTCTTGTCCTGTTGCGGCGCATCCCAAAGATGCACGCCCATTGCGACTACATTGCGATTGGCCGTATCGAGCAAGCCCCATCCGCAGCTCGCAATGCCGATGTCTAGACCTAGGACCAGATAGGGCTTGCACATGTGCAATCCTTTCTCGAAAGAAGCAATGGCGCGACTGCATTCTCGGTCAGATAGGCCGAGAACTCATCTGACGAGCAGTCAGATGGAAGAACTGCATCTAGTCTAAATGCAACCGACCGTCTCGAACAAGCCTGAGTTCGAACTGCCTGCGGCGCGAATCGCGACGTAACCTGCGGATTGACTCGCATCAAGCTTGAAAAAAGTGTAGAATCTGACATTAATTTCATGAAAAAAGTGTCAGATTCTACATTTATTTCGCGAATTGGGTGAACACGATGCTCAAACGCAACCTCGAAAGCCAGCTAACCCATTGGAAAGATTCCGTCGGACGAAAGCCCCTCGTGATGCTCGGCGCGCGCCAAGTCGGAAAGACCTACGCACTTAAGCAGTTCGCCTCGCGGTGCTTCGATTCGATTGCCTACGTCGACTTTAGCAAGAACCCCGATGCCGCAGATCTCTTCGAGCATTCGATCAGTCCTTCGGAAGTTGTCGCGAATCTCGAGCTTTACCTAAACGTCGGCATAGAGCCAGCCAAAACATTGATCGTCTTCGACGAGATCCAGCTGTGCGAGCGCGCCCTCACCTCGCTCAAATACTTCTGCGAGGATGCACCGCAGTACCATGTGGCGGCAGCGGGCAGCTTGCTCGGCGTGAAGGTCAACCGCGACAAGTACTCATTTCCCGTCGGCAAGGTCGATATGCTGGAAGTGAACCCCCTCACATTCGAGGAGTTTCTATGGGCATGTGGCGAAGAGCGGCTGGCCGATGCAATTCGAAACGCATTCGAAAAGGCGACCGACTCCTTCGCGCTTCACGAGCGCGCATTGCGACTTGTGCGGGACTACCAGATAGTGGGCGGCATGCCGGAAGTCGTGGATGTTTTTGCGTCGACGCAAGACGGCGGGCTGTCGACTTTTGAGTCAGTTCGCAGAAAGCAGGACGAAATCAACCTAGCCTACGCATCCGATATGGTCAAGTACGCCGAAAGTTCCGAGGCTCCCAAGATTCTGGAGGCTTGGAATAGCATTCCCCGGCAACTCGCCAAAGACAATCACAAGTTCCAGTACAAGGCGATCAAATCGGGAGGTCGTTCGAGCACCTACGCAAGCGCAGTCGAGTGGCTCGAAGCCGCAGGAGTAGCGGTGCGATGCACCAACGTCTCGGAGGCGGTGGCACCTCTCGCCGCGTTCGCGCAGGACAAGTCGTTCAAACTCTACGGTGCCGACACTGGGCTTCTGGCAGCCAGGTTCGAAGCGCTGCCTGCCGACATCGAGCCCTCCAGCGATAAAGGCGCGATGTTTCGTAGAGCACTTGCCGAGAACTTCGTGTTTCAGCAGATTCGCGCAGCAGGGGCAAACGCGTACTACTGGGGAACCCCGAGCCGCTACGAAGTCGAATTCGTAGCCCGAACCAAGGATGGTCAGGTAGTGCCCATCGAGGTGAAGTCCGGCAAAAATGTATCCTCGAAGAGCCTCGATGCCTACCGCATGGAATACAAGCCAGCTGTTTGCTACCGGGTGAGTGCGAAGAACTTCGGTTGCGAAAACGGAATCCGCAGCATCCCGCTATACGCCGCATGGCTGTTGGGAGAACAGCTGATGTGAGCAAGACGCGCTAGAGTTTGTTGGCACCAACTATGAGGTGCAGGCCTTGAGTCGCTCGGGTTAGCAACAAAAATCGGCCACCCCGCTGATTGCAAAAGCGAGGTGGCCGTTCTTATTGGGTGGCTACGCTGCTCGCGGCCGGCGCGGACGCTACTCCCCTATCTTCGTGACCGTCGACGTGGGAGAGCCCTCGTAGTAGTGCAGCGTGATGGTCTGGCCCTCCTTGTACGACACCACGTCGATGAGCGAGATGGGCACGTCGTAGATGTGCGAGTCTCCCTCGAGCGTGACGTAGAAGTGCGAGTTGCCGTCGATCACGGCCTGTGCCATGGTGGCGATGGTGCCGCTGGCCACGGTGGCGCCGGTGTCGCTAGAGCTGGTGTCCACGATTCCGTTGGACGACAGCAGCGCCTTGTACGACTTCTGGCAGTCGCTCACCGTGTCGCCCACGGCCACGTTCTGGTAGCGCTGGATGTCCACCATGGCGTATTTCTTCACCAGACCCGCGCTGTCCTTGAGCGACATGAAGTACGTGGGCTGTCCGTTGATGTTGAGCAGCAACGGGAACGTTGCCGTGTACTTGAGGTTCTGCACCTGGCCCTCGGCCGACAGCATCGCGGAGTCTTCCGTGGCACCCGACACCGAGTAGAAGTGCGACTCGGCGGTGCGCTGGTTGATGAGCACGAAGCCGATGATCGAGTTGTCGGCCGTGGCGGAGGTCACGCCCGTGTACACCCACACGTCGTCGTCCTTGGCGATGTAGTTGTAGCCCAGGTTGCCCGAGGTGCCGGGGGTCGTTTGCTTCACGCCCTCCTGGCCGAGCCACGAGTTCCACCAGCCGTTCACGTAGAGGCCGCTGTAGTTGTACTGCTCGATGAGCAGGTCGGTGGGGTAAGCGCGGTCGACCCACTCGGGCACGTCGCCGATGGCCAGGTCCTGGCACTCGCCCGTGCTGGCGTTGCACAGCACCACGCGCGAGATGGTCTTGCCGCCAAAGAGGCCGATGGTGTAGTCCTGCACCGGGCACACCCAGTAGGGCGTGCCGTCTTCGTCGATCTCGAACGACTTCTGGTCGAACATGTAGGTGGGGTACTTGAGCTGCACGTACCTGTCGATGTTGTTGACGAAGGGGTCGCTCTCGGAGTAGTAGATCGGGTTGTCGAGCCTCACGATCTGCGTGTCCTGCGATGCCATGTCCACGATCACGTAGGCCGGGATGCCCGACGAGCAGTTGGTGAACCACTTGATGATGTCGGCGTAGTTGAGCGGGCTAACGCGCACGGGGCGGCCATGATAGTTGATCTGGCTGTAGATATCGCTGATCTCGAACTGCGACACGTAGTCGGCGATCTCGCCCATGGTGCGGTTGCCCAGCAGGGCCGCCGAGTCGCGGTCGATCACGGGAATCGAGTTGTAGTCGACCTCCTCGATGTCGGTGCTGAAGTTCTCCTCCGAGGTGGTGAGCAGCGTTGCGTAGCGCTCGGCGTTGCCCGGGAAGAACGTGGCCGACATCAGCGCGCCGAGGACGGCGATGATCACCACAATCACGGGGATGAGCGAGAGGCGCTTGAACTTCTGCGCTTTCTTGGGGTTCTCGGAGTAGCCGCTCACGCCCTTTGCGTACGCGATGCGGTACGCGCGGAACACGATGAACAGCACCGCCATGATCAGGCAGATGAACACCCACATGTCGCCGTTGTGGATGTTGATGGCCGGATGGAACCACCAGTAGCAAAAGGCCAACACCAGCACCGCCACGATGCCGGCGATGATGGCGGCCTTCCTGCCCGCCTTCATCCACTTCTCGGGCATGTGCTTCCACTCTTCGGGGATGTTGACCTCGAGGTCCTCACCGTTGTTGGTGAACTCGAAGATCTTCTTGCGTCTCTTGCCGCCGTTGCCGTTGCCGCCCTCCGACGACCCCGACGATTTCCAGGGGTTGGATTGCCTCATGTTCTAGCCTCTCTAACCTCTCTTCGACCTCGCGCCGTCGTGCGCTCGTCTGCGCACGCCGCCGCGATGCCGTCTGTCTTGCCACCATTATGCACAAGCGGCCGCACAGTCGGCGGCCGCTCGAACTTCCTACTTGAACTGCGACGGATGCTTCTCGAAGAAGTCCGTGCGCGGGGGCAGCTCCTTCAGGGCGTGCCCGCCGTCTGCCAGCTCGGCCTCGCCCACGAAGGGCTCGTAGCCCTCGAAGATGTGCTCCCAGCTCAGGAACTCCTCGTCGGAGCAGTCCAGCGCCAGGTACTCCATGATCTTGTGCGTGCCCGCAGGGGCGATCGGCTCCATGAGCACCGTGGCCACTCTCAGCATGTAGAACCCGTCGCGCAGCACCTCGAGCTGCTCGGCCTGCTCCTCGGGGGTCTCGGGCTTCTTGGACCTGGCCGAGTACTGCTTGTTGGCATCGCGCAGGTAGCCGTCCATCACGGCGAGCGCCGAGTGGATCTCGAAGTCGTACATGCAGCGCTCGTATTCTAGGATCGCCTTGCGCGCGTCGGCCACGACCTGCTCGCTCGCCGCGCCCAGCGGCAGCTTTCCGCCGTTGATGTTCTGCGCCGAGTAGAAGCACGACCTCGCCAGCCTGTTGAAGATGTTGGTGAGCAGCGCGCTCTCCTTCAGGGCCGGGTCGGGCGACTTCTCGTTGGCGTTGGGATCGTAGGGCTTGGGCTGGAAGCTCACCGACTTCTGCCCCAGTCCCAGCGCCAGGAAGTGCGCGCGCAGCTGGTCGGAGTTGTAGTGGTCCAGCAGGTCCTGCGCCATGGGCGGCTTAACCTTGCCCGACGAGCTGGCCTTGGAGTTGAGGAACAGCAGGTGGTGGTTGGCCACCAGCTCGGTCTGCCGCAGCTCGTCGCCGTGGCCCTCCGCGTTGTGATGTCCGCTCTGCATGGCCGACCAGATGGCCGTTTGCGCCACGCCGTAGAAGTAGATGTTGTCTTCACCGATGAACTGGAACACCTTGGCGTCGTCGGAGCACCACCAGTCGCGCCAGTTCTCCAACGGCTCGCCCCTGTGCTGCAGCACCGCCGAGGTAAACGAGATGGGAGCCCACAGCGACTCCGGCCAGCACCACACGGTGAGCGGGTCCTCGTCTTCCAGCTGGGGCGCATGCACGCCCCACTCGATGTTGCCGGTGAGGCGGAAGGGCACCAGCGTCTTGCCGGTGCGGAAGCGCACGCCGGCCTCCCTCAGCACGTCGAGCGCGCTGTCGCGGTCCTCGATGCGCTCGAATTCAACGGTGAAAGAAGACTTGCCCTGCTCGGCCTCGTGATACTCGTGCCTGGGCAGCTTGTCGGCAGTGGCCGCGTAGTCGTCGTAGAACTTGCACTGGATGTAGATCACCGGCGGCTCGAGGAACTCCTCGATCGCCGACACCGCGAAGGGCCTGATGCGCCCGGCCTCGCGCTGGTTTTCCACATGCTCGCGGATCACCTGGCCGTAGTCGGGCAGGTTGAAGTACCAGTTGGCCACCGGCCTAAGCTCCGGCACGGTCCCGGTGATCGACGACTTGGGGGCGATCAGCTCCTCGGGGTTGAACTGGTGTCCCAGATCGCACTCGTCGGCGTAGGCCTTCTCCGACTTGCAGCCCTGCACCGGGCAGCGGCCCTGCACCTGGCGCCCGTTGAGAAACATCTGCGCCTCGGTGTCGTAGAACTGCGCGGTGGAGAGCTTGCTGAGCTGCCCGTTCTTGTACAGCGTCTCGAAGAAGTAGTTGGTCATGATCTGATGCGGCTCCTTGGCATAGCCCATGCCCGAGCCCTCGTAGATGTCGAGCGAGATGTCGTACTCGCCGAGCGTGTGCTTCTGCGCCTCGTGGTTGCGCTCGACGTACTCCTCGATGGTGCCCGCGAACTCGCCCGACTCGACCGCCTTGCGATGCCCCTCCATGATGGGAGAGCCGTAGCAGTCGGTGCCGGAGACGAAGATCACGTTGCCCGCCCCGATGCGGTTGCGCAGGAAGCGCGCGTAGGCATCGGCCGGCACGTACACGCCGCCGATGTGTCCGAAGTGCAGCCCCTTGTTGCCGTAGGGCATGCCCGCCGTAACCACGGCGCGCTTGGGGAAGGAGGGGCGCTCGCCAGCGGCGCTTGCGGCGTTGTTGGTTTCGTTGCTCGAAGAATCGCTCAAGTTGGATCACCGGTTGCTTTCACATGGTTGTTGCAGTATGCTTGCCGCAGCCGCAACCTAGGTAGTCCCCTGGCAATTGGAGCTGGGACAGGCGCCTGGGCTAGCGGCTTTGCTTTTGTCTAGAAATCGCTGTTCTACCCCAAGAACATTAACACACAAACAGCCCCGCAGACGCTGCGGTTCCGCCCCCGCAAGACCGCAATCGCAAAATACGTGCCGGCTTGGCTAGCGGCCGCTGCGCTTGTTGTCGCGGCGCTGCCTTGGGGTGGCGAAGTCGGCGTTGTTGTAGCGAATCCCGTCGGCGCGCCCGCCCTGCGAGTTGCCGGCCCCGGCGCTGCCGCTGACCGGCTCGTCGAGCGCATCGTCGCAGCCCGCGACATCGCGTACATGAGAGCCGCTGCCCACCGTGGGGATCTTCACGTAGCCGGCACGTTGCAGCTGCTCCTCGTCGAGAGTGCCGGCGGCACTCGCAGCATCGAACGCCTCTTCTTCGGCCACATGCGCGGGGTCGAAGTCCACGGCAAGTCCGACAGGCACCGCAGCGCCGGCGGCGGCAGCGTTCTGCTGCGCCACGAAAGCGGCGGCCGCCTTATGCGGAGAGCGGCTGAACTCCGCGCGAATCGCGATGTACTCCGAGCCCAGCAGCACCAGCAAGATGGCCATGAGGATGAGGTACCCAATCACCGCGCCCGGCAGACCCGTGAAGCCGATGAGCAGCCACGGCACGAAGAGCGAGAAGCCGAAGGCGATGAGGTAGAGCCGCGTCACGTCTTTCTGCCTGCGCAGCACCGTGATGACCTGGTAGAGGAAGTCGATGGCCGAAGCCACGGCGCCTGCAGCCAGCATGATGTAGAACAGCCCCCGGTAGGGTTCGAAGTCCACGCCGTAGAGCAGGCTCATGATGGGGATGCCGATCCAACCCACGAAGAGCGCCATCACCGCGGTGATGGCCACGATGATGCCCAGCATGGCCAAGATCACCTGGTCGAACCTGCGATGCGCCGAGGGGTCGGCCCACACGCCGGCGAGCTTGACCAGCAGCGGCTTGTACACCAGCTGCACGATGATGAGGATCATCTGCGCCGGGAAGTAGATCACGTTGAAGTAGAGCTGCGAGTCGTAGGGCAGCGCGCCCTCCATCACGAACTTGGGCATCGCGTCGATGAACGCATACAGGAACAGCGCCACGAAAAGCGGCGACGTCTGCTTGAACAGGGTGACGATGCTGCTCGCGCTCCACTCTCGCGACTTGGGCGTTTCGAGCAGGGCCAGCGGCAGGGTGAGGAAGAAGAACGTCGCGAGCGCCGCCACCGCCATGGCCACGGCCGCCACTCCGACGTTGCCCGAGATCAGCAGCGCCAGGCAGAACACCACGAACACGATGGCCGAGCGAAACGCCTGCGAGATGCCGCCGAGGTACATCTTGTCGACCTGCTGCAGCCGGCCCTCGTACACGTCGGCCAGCGCGTCGACCATCTTGTACACGTACACGCCCATCGAGATGAGGAACATCTCGCCCGTGTAGCCTCTGAACGTGCAGTACAGCACGCCCACCAGCACCATGCCGGCGCAGGTGAGGATGCGGTTGATCTGGTAGTCGGCGAAGGTGTGCCGCTCGTCGAGGTCGCTCACCTGGTAGGTGCGCACGCCGTAGTTGGCCAGGATCATGAGCAGCGAGCCGGTCACGAAGGCCAGCGAGAACATGCCGGCGCGCTCCACGCCGGCCACCTGGGTGACCACGATGGTGAGCAACGGGAAGAGCGCGCCCCACAGAGCCGCGCCCAGGCTGTTGCAGATGTAGTCGCGCGAAGTCTTGTGCGCGCCGTAGATTTCGTCTTGCTCGGCGAAGGACCCCTCGGCCATCCCTCCCAGCAGGCGGTTCCACCAGTGCGCGGCCAAGCGCGTGATGAAGTTCTGCCTGTTGCGCTTCCGGGGCTTGCGCGAGCCGCTGCGCAGCTCCTCGGCGATGCTTCCGGCG
>CAVFRF010000041.1:0-2662 GCA_963624975.1 Bacteroidaceae bacterium | reverse complement strand
TGTATTTGGCAAAATAAAAGTCGACACTTTGGCATGTCCAAAATCGACACTTTGGCAAAGTAAGACACGCTGACCAAAACCCAAGACCTATCTTGTTATTGCTTCGTTCGATGACAAGGAGGTCAGAAAGGAAATGATCAGCATGTCCAAAGTACAGTCTATACGAGAGATGAGGAGGGAGGGCGAGTCCGTGACGGCCATCAGCAAAAAGCTCGAGGTCTCACGCGACACGGTCTACAAGTACCTGAAGGCCGATGACTTCTCGCCCACGATGCCAGTCCCCTCTAAATCCAAGTCCATGATGGATGAGTATCGTCCGTTTATCGAGGGCTACCTCGACGAGGACGAGCACAACTGGCGCAAGCAGCGTCACACAGCGAAGAGGATCTTCGAGCGTCTGCGTGATGAGCATGGCTGCATTGCCAGCGAGTCGACGGTTCGCCACTACGTTGCCAAGGTGCGCGCCGAGCGCCCAGGCTCAAGGGAGCAATACCTGACGCTTGCATGGGCACCTGGAGAGGCACAGGTCGACTTCGGGGAGGCGGACTTCTACCTGAACGGTCTGCGCCTGCGGCTCTTCTACCTGGTCGTGTCCTTCCCGTTCTCCAACGTCGGCATCGCGCAGCTGTTCCGCAGCCAGTGCGCCGAGTGCGTCTGCCAGGGGCTGAAGAACGTGTTCGAGTACCTGGGCGGCGTCCCCGCGCGCCTGGTGTTCGACAACGCCACGGGCATCGGGCGCAAGACGTCCGACTCGTTTCGCACCACCAAGCTCTTCGGCGCCTTCGCCGCGCACTACGGGTTCTCCTTCTCGTTCTGCAACCCCGACTCGGGCAACGAGAAGTCGAACGTCGAGCGCAAAGTGGGTTACCTAAGATCAAATCTGTTCGTGCCGGTACCCAACCTGACCAGCATCGACGCATACAACAAGCGCCTACCTGACAGGTGCATGGCGCTGTCCGAGGGCAAGCAGCACTGGCTCAGGGGCGAGGACGAGGCACAGCTGTTCGTCGAGGACCAGTTCGCGCTCTCGGGCCTCCCCGCAAGGCCCTTCGAGGTCGTGAGCTACCTTGAGCCCAAAACCGACAAGCAGGGCAGATTCCGCCTCGATGAGGTGCATGTCTATTCCACCTCCCCCGAGTTTTCCCAGACGCGCGTGATCGTGGGCCTCACGGCGAGCGCGGTGCGCGTGTTCGACCGGCAGGGCACGCTCATCGTGGAGCACGAGCGCGCATTCGGCGATGTCCCGACAGACTCAGAAAACCCCGGCAAGCAGCTCGCGCTTCTGTGCCGCAAGGCCAACGCCTGGCAGAACAGCCAAGTGCGCGCAAGCCTGCCGGAGACGCTGCGAGAGCATATGGACGCGCTTTCCAAGCGGGATCTAAAGGCAGAGCTGCGTGTCATGCACAAACAGGCAAGCGCAAGCGGGTATACGGCCACCGTCGACGCCATGGAGGCTGCCCTTGCGGGGACAGGTCGCATCGACGAGGCAGGGGTCGCGCTTGCCGCGGCGAGAGCCGCATCGGGGATCATCACCTGCGAAGACGAAGTCGACCTCGGCGTCTATGACGTCGCGTTCGCTGCGATGGGAGGTGGTGCGCGATGACGATTAGGAACAAGGACGACGCGCGCACGTTCCGCGCGCAGGCGCGCTCGTTGTATTTCTCCAACGCCACGGTGGACGCCTTCCTGGATGGCGCCACAGCGGCCCAGCTGCGCGCCGTGTCAGACTTCATCAGCACCGAACTCGGCAACCGCCAGGCCGCCAGGCATGCAAAGCTCGTGCGCAAGGCGAAGTTCGACGAGATCAAGTCCTTTGCCGACTTTGACTTCACAAACGTATCCTTTCCAGAAGGCTACGCCTCGGACAGCATGCGCTCACTCGCGTTCATCGAGTCCAAGCAGGATTTTGTGTTCTATGGGCCTACCGGCCGAGGAAAGACTCACTGCAGCGAGGCACTTGGCATAGAGGCGGTGGACGCAGGGTATGAGGTGCGCTTCTTCACGGTTGCCAACCTCGTGATGATGCTGCAAAAGCTCAAATCCGACGGCAAGCTCCTGGGCTTTCTCGACGGGTTGAAGAATGCCCGCATGGTTATTTTGGACGAGTTCGGGTACGTGCCGATAGACATCGAGGGATCGCGCCTGCTTTTCCAGGTGATAACCGAGTGTCTCAAGGGATGCAGCCTTGTGATCACCACCAACATCGAGTTCGGCAAGTGGGGTGCGGTGCTAGGTGACGACAAGATGGCGGCCGCCATCGTCGACAGGCTCGTAGAACATGGGCGCCTGGTCGAGTTCGGGGGCGCAAGCCATCGCATGGAGCACGCACTCATGCTGGGAAAGCAAGGAGGTGGTGGCGATGAGCAGGAGGATATGCCCGGTGCCGGAATTGCCGCAATCAGATTGTGAGGGAGATGGGACTTCCCGACACTATGCGAGCACTTCAATTGCAAGGTGTGCGCTGCTGATCCAGAGGACTTCGGATGGGACGGGAACGCATCCGAAGGCAAAAAGGAAGAACCGGTCGAAATTCCGTTCTAAATAAAGTTACCGCTGTTGGAGAAGGTCAGCGCCAGCAGCGGCAACCGCCAAAATCGGTCACGCTGCCAAAGTGTCGAAAATCGACATGCCAAAATGTCGATTTTCCTCTTGCCAAATACAC
>CAVFRF010000040.1:0-26608 GCA_963624975.1 Bacteroidaceae bacterium | reverse complement strand
CAAAGTGTCGATTTTGGACATGCCAAAGTGTCGACTTTTATTTTGCCAAATACAGCTGCGCCTTGCACGACGTAGTGCGCAGCGATGTTGTTCGGGACTTCGCTACCCGCATAAGCCTGCCCTGTCGCGACATTGACCCACTTGCCCGTGCAGCCATCGCCCGAGGGAGTCGGCAGAGAAACTACACGCGAAGAATTTGCACCGTTGAATGAGAACTCGCAGCCCACTTTCACCGAAACCAGAGAAGAGCAATTTCGGAACATATCATTCATATCCTCAGCCTTCGATGTGTCGAAGTTTGAGACATCCAAAGATGTGAGAGATTCGCAGTCTGCGAACATACAGGTCATATGTCGAACATTAGACACATCAAAGCTCGATATATCCAAAGTCTCGAGAGATTTGCATTGTAGAAACATACTTGTAGTCTCGGTTACCTTCGATGTGTCGAAGCTTGAAAGATTGAGGGAGATAAGCGACTCGCAACAACAGAACAAATGCGACATAGCCTCAACGTTTGAAGTATCGAATCCGGTTAGATCTAGGGAGACAAGCGAATAGCAAAAGGTGAACATATCTCTCATATCTGTCAGGTTCGATGCATCCAAGCCCGACAGGTCTATGGAGGCAAGCGAAAAACAACCTGCGAAAGCACAGCACATGCTGGTTACCCTTGACGTATCAAGACCGGACAAATCGACAGAAGCGAGCGATATGCAACTTGAGAACATGTTCGACATGGTCAACGCCGAAACTCCAGGCATAATCTTTACGGAGCGAATTCGTGACGTTGAGGTATACCACGGTGGTAATAAGCTCTTGGTTCTGCTCCAATCCGCAAGCGTGCCGGACACCCCGTTCTGGGGGCGCACGATCAGGCAGCCCGTGTCGTCGATCTTCCACTCGCAGGTGCCGCAAGCTTCCCAGCCAGTGTTCCAAACATCAAGACTGTCGATAGCCTCTTGCACGACCTCTCTGTACGCCTCGATTCCTTTGCTGTTGGGATGAATGGAGTAAGCGCTTACTAAGCCCTCAGCGCATTGACTTAAATCCTGCCCTTGTGCGCCAAGAATAATCTCGTTTAGCCACGGGTCTTCCGAATAAGCCTCGTGACCGCTGAACTTGTCTTCCACAGAGACGAAATAGATGTTCAAACCCTCTTCGCGCAGTTCCTCGACAAGCATTTTGAGCTGGTTGTTGAAGCTGCTCACGTTCCAATTGATGGCTTCCGCTTCGCTTTCGGTGATTGAGATTCGACCGCTGTAAAGCGAATAACTCTCGCTAATCAGCTTGGGGTATCCCACAACGAGGATTTTCGCCTGATCGCCGGCCTCGTTTGCGATGTCTCTATAGACCTGCCCTAGCTTGTCATGGACCCCCACGGTTTTTCCGTCATCGTCATTAGGCCACTTTTCTTTCCATATCTTGTTCAGCTCGTTGTTAAACCGATTTGGGTCTACCGTAGACCAGCTCTCCGCCGCAGCGGATTTCAAGATATCTGCGAACCCCATGTCGTTACCGCCGATGGAAACGGTAACGTAGTCGACAGAACCCTTTTCGATGGTGTCAAATACATCTAGCTGTGCAGGCAGGGAATATGTCTTCTTGATGCCGTCCCAGCAATAAACATCCTTGTTCTGAGTTCCGGTCATATGGCAGGTTTCAGCACCGCTGGATGCAACAAAATACCAATCGACATCCTCGCCGCCACCTTTTGCATCCTTCAGCGTCACCGACTTGCCTGCCAGATTCTTGACTACGAGCTTTCCCGGCCAGCTGCATTGCGAGCGATGCGCAAGCCAGTCGTTGTATTTGGATGCTTTATCTCTGTCCGCCCTGTTGGATCCGCTAAAGAAACTCCAGGCTGTGTCCTGTTCATAGAACGGCTCGACTCCCTCCCCGGAGGAGTACGAGTCTCCAAGCGAGACCACCACGGGATGTTCGGGAGTCGCACAGGCGATGCCCGGCAGCAGCACGACCGCCGCCATCATCGCGAACGAAGTCAGCGCGCATGCTGCAGCTCGTCTTAAGCGCCGTTTGCTCATATCGCATCAACCTCTTCCAGTCTTCGTTTGCCGGGCATCCTACATGGCAAAGGCAGGGACAACGCTGTTTTCTCCGTCCGCGCTAGAACCTCCGTGGTCACTGGGAACGCCAGTGGGCAATATGACTTCGAAATGCGTCTTGCTATGCAAAGTCGGAGATCGTAGCCAGCTCCAAGATATCTTAGATGCGAATAGCCTATCGAAAAGCCACCCCCCCAAGACCTCTCTGAATTTAAGATTTCCCAGGCATTGGCAAGTTTCTATTGATGCAGACGGATCGATGCGGCAAGAATTCTCGTTTGGCGAACGACATGTTGAGTCTGAGGTCATTTCCAGGCAGTTATTTGCAATTGGCGAACGACATGGATGGAACCCGCCAAATCCGTGGCAGCAATTTGCGTTTGTCGAACGGCATGCCCACTCGGTAGCTCCAAATTAAACTCTATATTAAAGTTTTGCACACCCAACCTTCATATGTAAATATACAGTTGTTCGCCAATCGGAAATAACCGCCACGATTTCAGCCAAACACGGCTACATCGTTCGGCAATCGCAAATTACTGCCCGGAATCTACAAGATTGCCCTGCAGGCCGTTCGGCAATCGCAATTTGCTGCCGCCGCGCCATGGGAAACCGGCATCGCCAGAAAGCCGGCATCTACAAGTAGCCGTAACTGCTCGGCCCGCCGATGCGCGGTGCTGTCGGCGAAGGCTGCGTGCTAGAATGGCAGTTCCGGAGCGGGCCGGACGGTCGCGCCTAGGCTTGTCTTGGGTGAGGAAAGTCCGGGCTTCGCAGGGCAGGATGCCAGCTAACGGCTGGGCGGGGCGACCCGATGGAAAGTGCCACAGAAAAGAAAACTCCCCCGTCATTCGTGGCGGGAGAAAAGCTGAAAAGGTGCGGTAAGAGCGCACCAGCGCGGCGGCAACGTCGCGGCTTGGTAAACCCCATCCGAAGCAAGGGCAAATAGGAGCGCAACGGGTCGGCCCGGCCCGCGTTCGGGTTGCCTGCTAGAGCTGCCTGGCGACAGGCAGTCGAGATAAATGGCCGTCGACCACAGAACCCGGCTTATAGGCCCGCTCCGGATCTTTCGCTACAATCCCGCGACCCACTTCTCGAAAACTTCCTCGGGCACATCTATCGCCAGGACCTTGTGGCGCGAGGTATCGCCGCGCAGGATCGACACCTTCGACTTGGCGACTCCCAGCGACGATGCCACCAGCTCGCAGATGGCCTTGTTGGCCTTGCCGTCCGTAGGAGCCGTTGTAACGCGAACGGACAGCTCGCTTTGCGAACTGTCCGTCCATCCCTTGATCTCGTTTTTGGAAGCCCTGGGGGTCGCCTTGACTGCCAGCACGATGCTCATAAGCCAACTCTCCCCAGATGCACAGCAGCTCGGCTGCTAGTCGATGTCGTCGTCGATGTCGAGAGCGTCCACTGCGCCGAACATCGTATCGTTTCCACCCTGGGGTGCGGCATCGTATGCGGCGGCGGGAGCGCTGGCAGCGGCCTCGAACGACTTCGCAGGCTCGGCAGGCTTCCTCGAAGGCTCGGCGGTAATGCCCGACCTCGTGAACACCTTGGTGGCCTCGTCGTTGAAGTGCTTGATGAGCGACGCGTACTCCTCCACGAAGGAAGCGCGCGACTGGTCGAGCCTCTCGATCTCGTCGATGATGCGCTGCTTCTCGTCGGCGGCTTCGTCCACGATCTGATGCGCCCTGGCCTCGGCCTCGGCAATCGTCTTCTCGGCCTGCGCGCGAGCATCGTCCTTGATGCTGTTGGCGCTCTTCTGCGCCGCGATGAAGGCCTCGGAAATCACCGACTCGCTGGTGTGCTGGTCGTTGAGCCTCTGCTGGAGCTGGGCCACCATCTCGCGAAGGCGCCTGATCTCGTTCTCCTGCTCGGGGTTGGGAGCGCCCGCCTGCTTGGCGGCCTCGCGAGCCTGAGCCAGCTCGTACTCGAAGTCGGACTGCATCTGGTCGATCTCGGCAGCCACGTGCTCGAGGAACACGTCGACTTCCTTCATGTCGTAGCCATTGCGCTCGGTGCCGAAGCCCTGCTCCTGAATGTCTATGCTCGATATGCTCATTGCAAACCTTTCGTCTATCCTTGGAGCCACGCACGGCAGCCCGCAACATTGACCGCTAGAATACCCTGAATATCAGTCTGACCACCAATTGTAGTACAAGAACCGCAAGCACCGGGCTGAAATCTATGCCCCCGAACGGCGGTATTATCTTCCTGAACAGGTTGAGGTAAGGCTCCACCAGCCTGGAAATCGCGTAGTCTATCGTGGCCAGCACGCCGCTCTTGTTGGGAACCCACGAGAACAGACAGTACACGATGATGAGGATTACGTAGAAATCCGCCAGGAGCTTTATGGTCAGAGCCAGCTGTATCACAGGATCCCCTCGTCCTTGAGCCTCTGGATCTCGGTCTCGGTGATGGGGATGCCGCCGTGGTTGAGGAAGAACACCGCGTTGCCCAGAGATTCGACCGACCCGGCGCTCACGCTCACCACGCCGAAGCAGAAATCGAGGATGCGCCTGCCAAGCTCGGGCGGAACGGCGGCGATCGAAACCGCGGCCGAAGAGCCGGAGCGGAACGCATCCGAGATCTTCTGCACTTCTTCGTAGGAGTGCATCACGAGCGGGACGATCCTGCGGCTAGGAGCCGCGCTTCTGGTGGGAGCCTGCCCGTTCTGGCCGTTGTAGCTGTTGAGCGGCACCGGAATCCCCTGCTGCAGCTGCTCGAGTTCCTGCCTCGCGGCATCCAGCGACTCGGGAGAGTGGTTGGAGGTTCTGGCCAGCCCCTCGCGAGGCTCGATCTTGTAGTTGGAGAGCGCGTTGTCGTAGTCGGGAACCCTGTTGGCATTGGACCTCTGCGACGACCTGAGAGTCGAGCGCACGTCGGTGGAAGTTACCAGCGGGGTGCCGCCTTCCAGCCTCCCAGCCCTGCGTCCGGCGTTGTCAAGCTCGTCGGGCCACTGCGCCACTCCATCCGACTGCGCGTCGTCGAAGTCGTCGTCTTCGCAGTAGTCGCCCTCGGCATAATCGTCTTCGTAGTAGTCGTCTTCGTCGTAGTCGTCGTCCCAGCCATCGTCTTTTCTGGATAGGATCCTGTCTTTAACGTTGTCCAGAATACTCATCTGCCATCCCCTGTCTTATCCATAATCCGAGACATTGCGACAAGCCCGAATTCCATATCGAAAGCCGCCGGGCCTACGCGAAGATCGACCTGCCGAGCCTCACGATGGTCGAACCCTCGCGCACGGCATCTTCGAAATCCTGCGTCATGCCCATGGAAAGCTCGTATAGAGCTACATTATCATTTTTGCTGTATGTCACTTTAAGCTCAGCTTCGATTTCACGCAACCTCCCGAACACGTGTCTAGCCGTATCCAGCTCGCCGAGGGGTGCCATCGTCATGAGACCGCGCACCTCGACGTGCTCGAGCTTCGAGCATCTCTCGAGCGCCTCCGCCAGCTCTTCGGGCGCGAATCCGTCCTTTGACTCCTCCCCGCTCACGTTGACCTCGAGCAGCACGGGCTGCACGATCTGCATCTTGGCGGCGATCTTGTCGATGGCCTCGGCCGCATGAACCGATGCGACGGAGTGGATGAGGCACGCCCTGCCCACGACGTCTTTGAGCTTGTTGGTCTGGATCCTGCCTATGAAATGCCAGTTCTCCTCCGGGTAGGCATCGTGCTTGCGCTTGAGCTCGGCAGCCCGGTTCTCGCCGAAGTCGTGAACGCCCGCGTCGATGGCCGCGCGCACCTCCTCGAGGCCCACCGTCTTGCTCACCGCCATGAGAAGCACGTCTCTGTCGCTGCCGGTTTCGGCCAGCGCCTGCGCGATGCGCTTCCTGGCATCATCGATATGCTGGGCTATGCGCCCCGCCATCGCCTCGTCTGTCATCTTGGCTGCACTTCCCTTCCTGTTTGCATCCGGCAGCACAGCGCGCAGAATCGCCCGGTTGCGCCGCCTTCGGCCCTATGAGAGTAGAACCTGTTCGTGTTGCACGCCGTGCACGTAGATGCCGACGCTATTCGACTCCGGTTTGCCCCCGCTTCGAGAAGCGAATCCATCACGCAGCGCTCGAGGTCGAGATGGTTGCGCACGTCCACGCACTCCGTACCGAAGCGCTCCGCAAACCTGGAGGCCAGCTCGGCATCCACCTCGTAGCAACATTGGCCGATGTGCGGCCCGATATAAACGTTGACCTGCGACGGATCGGCTCCCGATGCCGCGCAAAGGTACCGGAGCGCCTTGCCCGAAATGCCGCCGTATGTGCCCTTCCAGCCGGAATGCACCACGCTAAACCTCCCCGTGGGCGACACGAGCACAACGGGCACGCAGTCGGCATAGCACAGCATCACTGGCACATGGGACAATTCCGTGGCCACGGCATCGCACTCGTCGTCGAATCTCGGAGAGGCCGGCGTGCTCTCGATGTCCACGACGCGCGTGCCATGGACCTGCACCGGATTGACGAGCGTGTCGTACAGCCCGTCCATCCCCGCAGCCGCAAGCAGCGTCTGCATGTTGCGCTCCACGGCGAGGGGGTCGTCGCCCACGAAACGTCCCAGGTTGAGCGACTCGTAGGGAGCCGCGCTCGCACCGCCGCTCCTGGTGGAAAATGCCAGCCTCACCCCCACGGCGCGGTCGAGCGCGGAATCGGTAAGAAACGCGATCTCGCCAGATGCGCTATCGGAGGCGCTGCAACTCGCTTCGCACGCGCACGCAGAACCCTCGTCAACAGAAAAGCTGCCACCGCCAACCTCCACCAAAGTGAGGCTGGGCAGTGGCAGCTTTGCGTCCGTGATATTGGAAGCCCCGTGCTCCAAGGTCGCGTCTCCTCTAGAAATTGCCCTTCTTGAGGAAGTCCGGGATGTAGTCTTCGTCGAGCACCGAACCCTGCGGAGCAGCGGGAGCGGGAGCAGGTGCGGGAGCCGGAGCGGGCCTCTCGGCATAGGTGGCGGCGGAGCTGAATCCGTAGCTGGGCTCGCGCTTCGCGCTTGCCTGGTTGAAGTCGAACGAGTTCTGCGAGGGCGCATCGGAGAATCCGGTGGCGATCACGGTGACCCTGATGAGGTCGTCCAGGCTGTCGTCGATAACGGATCCGAAGATGATGGTGGCCTCGGGATCGGCCGCCTCGGTCACGGTGCTCGCAGCATCCGAGACCTCCATGAGGCCCATGTCGCTGGCGCCTGCAACCGAAACCAAGATGCGCCTCGCGCCCGCCACGGACGACTCGAGCAGCCTGCTCGAAACGGCCTGGGTGGCGGCCTCGACGGCCCTGTTGTCGCCGGAAGCGGTGCCGATGCCCATCATGGCAGTGCCCGCATCCCTCATGACCGTGCAAACGTCGGCGAAGTCGAGGTTGATGAGGCCCGGGATGGTGATGAGGTCGGTGATGCCCTGGACGCCCTGCCTCAGGATGTCGTCTGCGATGCGGAATGCATCGAGCATCGTGGTCTTCTTCTCGATGACCTGCAGCAGCCTGTCGTTGGGAATGGCGAGCAGCGTGTCGGTCTTCTCGGCCAGCACCTGGATGCCCTCTTCGGCCTGCTGGGTTCGCTTGCGGCCCTCGAACGAGAACGGCTTGGTGACCACCGACACGGTGAGCGCGCCAATCTCGTCCCTTGCAATCTCGGCTACAACGGGAGCGGCGCCGGTACCGGTTCCGCCGCCCTCGCCTGCGGTAACGAACACCATGTCGGCACCCGCCAGCGCCTCGCGAATCTCGTTGCGGGACTCCTCGGCAGCCCTGGCGCCGATTTCGGGATTGCCGCCGGCTCCGAGGCCGCGGGTGTAATCTTCGCCGATATGCACCGTCTGATCGGCATCAGACATCAGCAGGGCCTGCCTGTCGGTGTTCACTGCGATGAACTCCACGCCCTTGATCCCGGCCTCGACCATCCTGTTAACGGCGTTGGTTCCGCCGCCGCCGACTCCAACGACCTTGATGACGGCCAGATGATCCGCCGCGGCCGAATCGAACATTGATGCCGAAGTATCCTGCATGTTTGCACCTTTCGTCGGTTTTATCCGTCTCGGCTTCGTTTGATAGAAGCAAGGAGCTGTTTTCAACCAAACTATTTTATATCAGACAAACGCCATCTTGTGCGCGAACGCGCCGTAAGCGCGTGCGCGGCACTATCCGTCACATTCTACACTCAACCCGCCCTATTGCCCATGGCATTGTCTGTAGAAGACTGCCTAGCGCATTCCAGCTGCGATAACGCCGCCGGAATGAAGTCCAGAACGTCTTCTGCCATGACGGAGAGCACACCGAGCTTCTGCGCGGCCAGGTTGCCCGCCAAGCCATGGGCGAACACGGCGAGCGACGATGCGTCTCGGGGCGCAAGTCCCATGGCCGCGAATGCGCCGACCATGCCGGCAAGCACGTCGCCCGTGCCAGCCTTAGCCAGAGCCGGCGTGCCGCCAGAGTACGTCCGGCAGTCGTCGCCTTCCAGCACGTGCGTGATGCTGCCCTTGGCCACCACTACGCAGCCCAGTTCCGCAGAGAGCCGTGCCGCGACCTCGCGCCTATCTATCCCCGTATCGACGATGCCGGCCGCCTTGGCAAGCCTCCCAAGCTCGCCATCGTGCGGGGTGAGGATGCACCTGCCTTCGCGAGCACGCAGCACCTCCATCACGGAATTGCACTCGGGACCGTGCGGAAGGTGCAGGCCCGAGATGCAGTTGAGGGCATCGGCATCGGCGACCACCGTTGCCCCGACACGTTCGAGCACCAGCTCGCAGAGCCGCGCCGTCGAAGGCGAGGCGCCCATCCCGGGACCCAGCACGATGCAGTCGAGGTGGCTCATCTGCGATATGGCATCTATAGCGGGGCCGGGTTCGAGCTGCTGCGAGTCGCTTGCATCCGGACACATCACCGGGATCGAGAGCAGGTGGGCGCGAGCCGCAAGCTCCATGCACCGGGGAACCATCGCGCTGGTGTAGCCCGCGCCGGCCCTTGCCGATGCGAGCGCGGCGAGCAGCGGCGCACCCGTATAGCGCGCAGAACCGCCTACCACCAGCACCGAGCCCCGCGAATACTTGTTGGCATCGGCGGGCACCTCCGGCAGCAGCTCTGCAGCCATGTTGGCATCGACGATCATTCGTCGGTTCCTCTCCAGGCGGGGCGGGATGCCACCCTCACGTTGATGTAGCTTATCTGCCCCTCGTGCTGGTTCAGCAGGTCCTGCACCACCGATATCTTGGTGTCCATGTCGGTGGCCTCGCCGAACGATACTTCGACGCCGTTCTTGAGCACCACGCCGGTGCTGCTCCCGCTCACGGAGGTGATGGTGGCGATCTGCTCTCCGAAGTCGCCTCTGGAGTCCTCGATGATGGCAAGGGCGTTGGTGATGCCCGAATCGGTCTCGACCGCGCCCACCTCGGGCGAGATGCCCGTGGCGGTATCGGTGATGATGGGAATCTTGGACAGGTCGGTGGCCGTGTAGTACACGTCGGCGCAGATGCTGGCCTCCTGCTGGGTTTTCGACGTGCCAGAGCTCTGGGAGCTTTCATCGGCCGTCGTCGCGCCCTGCGAGTCGCCGGATTGCGAGCTTGCAGAAGTCTCCTCATCCGAAGTCTCGGTCGTTTCCGCCGATGTGTCGGTCGTGGCGGAGTCGTCGGTCGAATCGTCGGTCGAATCGATCACGATCTGCCGCGCGGCCTGAACCCCCTCCGCGGTAACCTGTCCCATCCAGGTGGCATCCGAGCCGAGCAGCCAGTACTGCACCTGGTCTCCGCCAGACTGCGGCTGCACCTCCACCACGGCTACCGGCAGGTTCTCGTTGATCTGCAGCACCAGCGTGTGCGGGAACGACCGCTTGATGCTCACCGACGAAACCCATGGGTTCTCGGTGAGCCTTGAGGCCACTCCCCCGGCATCGACGTCGAGCAGGTTGGTGCCCTTGGGTACCGACACCGCCGATGTGAGGTATGTGTCCGACAACCTGCTGGACCCCTCCACCTCCACCGACGTGATCTCGAACACGTCGGTATGCGACAGCACCACGTACGCGATGCCAAGCGCCACTGCCACCACCACAAGTGCCGTGACTATCTTGCGCAGCCTCGACTTTCCTCCCGGCTTACGGCTTCCGTCGTCGCCGCGACGCGAACCCGAATCCGCCCTCGGAACCTCGCGTTCGACACGTGCCGGGCGAGCGCCAGCGGGCATAGCGCCGCCGGTCGTGCGTCGGGTCTGTCCGCCGACGCGCGGCTGCGCCCCGCTACGCGAGCTGCTTCTCCTGCTTGAATCTGCCGGTGCCGTTCTCCGGCTATCGCGCGATGCCATGCCGTGCTATTCCGCTTCGTTCTCCAGAGCCTCCACGACCCTGGGTCCGATCTGCGTCACGTCGCCCGCGCCCATCGTTATGAGAAGGTCGCCTGCCGACAGGTTGTCCAGCAGGTGCCTCACGACCTCCGAGCGCCCCTGCACCCACGAGACCTTCTTAGACGGGTCGTGCGCGAGTATCGCATCTGCAACCGTCTTGCCCGTCACACCGGGTATCGGGGTCTCGCCTGCCGAATACACATCCATAACCGTCACCTCGTCGGCTCCGTCGAACGCCGGGCCGAACTCGTTGGCCAGCATCTGCGTGCGGGAGTACCTGTGGGGCTGGAACAGCACGTGGACCCTCTTGTATCCCATAGAAGCCGCAGCGGCGATCGTGGCGGCAATCTCGGTGGGATGGTGGCCGTAGTCGTCCACCACGGTAACTCCGCGAGCCTCGCCCACCTTGTCGAAGCGTCTGCGCACGCCGGAGAACTTCTCCACCGCCCGCACCGACTCCTCCAGGCCGAACCCGGCTTCCACAAGAGCCGCGAGCACAGCTGCCGCGTTGAGCATGTTGTGCACGCCCGGGTTGGCGGCGAGTTTGGCCGTGGCCTTCTGCCCATCGGGCATCTCGACCTCAAACGACCCGTCGCCGCAAGGCGAAACCTTCACGTCGGCCCCGTCGCTCTGCCCGTACAGGATCACCTTGGCCTTGCCGCACGAGCGGGCTACCTCGGGCACGCCCTCGCAATCGGCGCATGCGATGACGCATCCGCCCTCGGGAGTCTCGGCGATGAAGCTCGCGAACGCCTCCCTTATCTCGTCGATGCCGGAATAGTGGTCGAGGTGGTCGGCCTCGATGTTGGTGATGATGGCGATATAGGGGTCGAGATACACGAACGATCCATCCGACTCGTCGGCCTCGATCACGCACCACTGGCCTTCGCCGTATCGGGCGTTGCCGTTGTATCCGTCGAGGATTCCGCCAACCAGGAAGGACGGGTCGGCATCGAGCGTCATGAGAGCCGAAGCGGCCATCGACGACGTGGTGGTCTTGCCATGGGTGCCCGCTGCCGCGATGACCTTGAGACCGCGGCAAACGTAGGCCAGCATCTTGGCGCGGGGCCACACCGGAATTCCGGCGGCCTTGGCGGCCACCAGCTCGGGGTTGTTTTGGGGAATCGCGGTGGAGGCCACCACCACGTCGGGGCGGGTGTTCTCGACGTTCGCGGCATCGTGTCCCACGAACACCTCCACGCCGTCCTGCCTCAGCAGCTTGGAGTACTTCGACTCCTTGAGGTCCGATCCGCTCACCTTCATGCCCTGCTTTGCGGCCACGGAGGCTATTCCGCTCATTCCAACTCCGCCCACTCCGATGAAGTGCACGCGCTCGATGTTCTCGATTCCAAAATCCCTACAGGGCATCTATCTCACCTATCTCAACTTCGCCTTTTGCAGCTTGCTCTACCATGAGTGCGACTTTGGCCGCCGCGTTCCTGCGCCCCAGAAGGCGCGTCTTCTCGCGCATGTCGGCGCGCTTGTCCGCATCGTCCAGAAGCTCCGCGAGCTTGGCGGCAAAGCCTTCGTCTTCCACCTCGTCGTCGGGGCACATGTATGCCGCTCCAGAATCCACCAGCGCACGGGCGTTGCTCGTCTGATGGTCGTCGGTGGCAAACGGGTACGGCACCAGCAACGCCACCGCGCCAACGGCCGTTATCTCGGCCAGCGAGGTCGCCCCCGCCCTAGACACTATCACGTCGCTTGCCGATATGGCCTCGCCCATGTGGTTGAAGTAGCCCGTGAGCATGTACCTGGCTCCCGGGTTCTCCCACCCTTCGGCGCTGTCGTAGCCAGGCCCCGCCAGCTCAATCCCACGCGAGACTAGCGCGTCGTGCACGGTGTCGTACTCCTTTGGGCCGGTAACGTGAATCACGTAGAGGTCCGGCCTCTCCATGAGGCCGGAGGCCAGCTCGCACATCGCCGTGTTGATGTGGCGCGCGCCCAACGAGCCTCCGAACACCAGCAGCAGCTCGGCCGTGCGCGGAACCCGCAGCACGTCGCGCGATTTCTCGCGGTCGGCCTCCAGTATCTCGGTGCGCACCGGGTTGCCCGTGATCGCCAGCGGGCACGTATGCTTGAGCGCATGCGCCGCCACCTCGTAGGTCACGGCGATCGCGCTAGCGTGCGGGGCCAGGTACTTGTTGGCCATGCCGCAAGCGGAGTTCTGCTCGTGGATCACGAGCGGGATGCCCAGCTCGAAGGCTGCGCGTCCCACGGGGATCGACACGTATCCGCCGAAGCCCACCACGGCATCGGGCGCGACCTCCTTGAGCCACTTCTTGGCCGCGTTTGCAGCCTTGAGCGCCTTGACCGACGACTTCACCAGCGTCGTGGGATGATTGCGGTTGAACCCCGACACGTCGAACGCCTCGAACTTAAAGCCGGCCTCGGGCACGAGCCTGGCTTCCAGACCCTTGGGAGTACCGGCGAACAGCACCTCGTGGCCTCTGCGCTCCAGCTCCTTGCCCACAGCTATCGCAGGATATATATGGCCGGCGGTCCCGCCACCGGAAATCACGAACTTCACGACACAGCCTCCTTAAGCTACGCGAGTCCTGGAGCTACCGCCCCGTCCGCCAGATGCACCGGTGCCCCGGGTACCCGTCGGGCTTCCGCCATCGCGCGACCTCTCGCTAATCGTGCGCCTACGCCGCCTCGAACCGTCGTCGGAATCCCAGAACGACACCGAAAGTATTATCCCGACCAGGATCATCGTGGACAGAAGCGAGCTGCCGCCGTAGCTGATGAACGGCAACGGCTTGCCCGTTACGGGGAATACCCCCGATACGCATCCCATGTTAAGAAGCGCCTGGAAAACTATCGTGGCCGCAGCGGAGTTGCATATGAGCATGCCGAACTCGCTTTGCGCGTGGCGGCCTATCCTGAAGGAGAAGAACGCCAGCGCGAGGAAGAGCACGATCAGCCCCACCGCCGCCACGAATCCGCCTTCCTCGCCCACGATAGCGTAGATGAAGTCGTTGTGCGGGTAGGTGAGGTACTGGTACTTCTGCGTGGAGTTACCCAGGCCCACTCCCAAAAACCCTCCGTTGGCGAAAGCGTAGTAGGAGTTGAGCGACTGGTATCCGTAGCCATACGGGTCGTCTTGCGGATGCAGCCAGGCCATGATCCTGTCGCTTCTGAAGCCAGCGGCCAAGATCGCGATGATGGCAAGCACCGCTATGGCTGCAAAAATCGCGATCAGATAGCTGCGCTTGATCTCGCCGAACCAGAGCACGGCGACCACGCTCATCATGAGCACCAGCGTCGTGCCGAGGTCGGGCTGGATGATGATGCCGGCCACCGGCAGCAGCACGTACACGGCAGACCAAAGTGTCAGAGACCTGAAGCCGTTTGCAAGTTCTCCATTTCGGTAGCGGACCAGCAGGTTTGCGAACATCAGCATCACGGTGATCTTGGCAAACTCCGACGGTTGAAGCTGGAAGAACCCAAGGTCGATCCATCTCTTTGCGCCAAGCCCCACGAAGCCGAATCCAAAGGTGACTATCAGCATAACCGTGGAGATTATCCACGCCCACAGGAGAAACCTCTGGTTCCACCACAGATTTCTGAACGCGACCACGAGAACCGCAACCACGACGCTCGCCGCCACGATGATGAGGTGCTTGCGAAAAAACGCCGAAGACTGGTTGGCATCGCTCACATACGCGTCCACCGAGGATGCCGAATAGATCATCACGATGCCGACGACCAGGAGCAGGGCCACGATGGCCATGACCACGAGCCTGGGCACCAGCACCTCGCGAGATGGCGCACCCTTCATCAGCAGCGCCGTGGCTGCAGAGCCTCCGCCGCCTTGCCTCCTGCCGGCCATGTTCGCTTACCGCCCCTGCTGCGCTGCCGCGCGGGATGCGTCGAACATGTCGGATACCAGCTTCTTGAACACGTTGCCGCGCTCCACGAAAGAGCCGAACTCGTCGAACGACGAGCACGCCGGAGATAGCAGCACCACGTTGCCGGGGCATGCCGCGTCGGCGGCGACCTGCAGGGCCTCCGCCATGTGAGGGGCGTCCAGAAGCTCGCATTGCGAGTCGGAAGCCGCGAGCGCCTTCACGAAGGCATCGTGGAACCTAGGCCCCGCTTCGCCGAAGCACACCACGGCCTTGCAGCTGGCGAGGCAGTCGCTCACGAGGTCGGCAAGGTCGGTGCCCTTGTCATGCCCGCCCAGCAGCAGCACCACCTCGCCGGGCTTGAAAGCCGTGAGCGCCTTGGCCGCGGCATCGGTGTTGGTGGCCTTGGAGTCGTTGTAGTAGCGCACGCCATCCACGGTGCCGCAAGGTTCGACCCTATGCTCCATCGGGCGATACAGCACCAGTCCCATGGCAACATCGTCGTCGGGCACCCCGCATGCGACCGCGGCAGCCGAAGCCGCCAGCGCGTTCTGCAGGTTGTGAGCGCCGGCGATCTTGAGGTCGGAGGCCATGGCCAGCTCGTGCAGCTCGCCGTCGATGTCGACGATGAGCTGCCCGTCGCGCACGTACGCGCTGCCCAGATGCTCGCTTTCGCATTCCGCCGACATCCCGTCGTCTAACGGCAGGTAGTCCTGCTCCAGACCCTCGGGGCCTCCCACCGCTATCACGGAGTGGCCCGCCTTCACGAGGTCGATTGCCAGCTGCCTTGTGTTGGATGCGGTGCAGTCCACGATGGCGAACTGGTCCGGGGTCTGGCTCTCGAAGATCCTGGCCTTCGAAGCCGCGTAGTGCTCGAGGCTCTTGTGCCATTCCACATGGTCGGGAGTGATGTTGAGAAGTATCGCCGCATCGGGCGCGAACGTGGGCATGGACGCAAGCTGGAACGAGGACAGCTCGGCCACGATGTAATCGCCATCGTCGCGCTGAGAGCACGCGTCTATGCAGGGCAGTCCGATGTTTCCCGAAGGATGCGCCTTGATGCCCGCCGTCTCGAAGAGCGATGCCACCAGCGTGGTCGTGGTGGTCTTTCCGTTGGTGCCGGTCACGCCCACCCATCTGGCAGGCGACACGCGGAAGGCCAGCTCGGGTTCGCAGATCACCTCGCGCGAAGCCTTGGCAGCGTTTTCGTAGAACTCCGAGAACACCGAGATTCCCGGGCTCTTGATGGCCAGGTCGTAGGCGCCTTCTACGTCTTCGGAGTCGAACACCACCTTCACGTCCGGCCCTGCGATCTGCTCGGCGCAAGCGCGGGACGACTCGTTCTCGGGTCCCGCATACACCGTGAGCGATCGCACCGAAAAGCCGTCGGTCGGGTTCTTGCACGCCATGTGCTCGCTGCACCACTTCGCGGCGGAACCGCCGCTCCTGCCAAGGCCGCACACCAGCACGTTTCCAAAATCAATCGCCATAAAAAGCAGCTCCTACCGGGCGCTCGCAACGGCGCCTCAGCCTCGAATCAAAAACCTATCGGCCTACATCATTCCCACGGGGAAGTACCAGGCAAAGCCAATGCAGGCAAGCAGACCGGTCACGATCCACAGACGGGTGACCACCTGCGGCTCCGACCAGCCCTTCTTCTCCAGGTGATGATGGAAGGGCGCCATGAGAAACACCCTCTTGCCGGTGCGCTTGAAGTGGGCGACCTGGATGATCACCGAAAGCGCCTCGAACACGAACAGGCCGCCGATCACCAGTCCCACGACCTCGGTGCCGGTGACCACCGACACGGCGGCGAGCGCGGTGCCGAAGGCCAGCGACCCGGTGTCGCCCATGAATATCTTGGCCGGGTAGGTGTTGAACCATATGAAGCCGATGCAGCCACCGGCCACGGCTCCGCAGAAGATGGCCATCTCCAGAGAGTCGGATCTGTAGGCTATGGCGCCCATAGCCAGCATGGCGATCATCACGCAGCCTCCTGCAAGGCCGTCGAGGCCGTCGGTGAGGTTGACCGCGTTGGACATGCCCGCCATGAGGATGGTCACGAACACAAGGTAGAGCCACGGGATCTGGAAGAAGCCGTCGCCCATTGGAATCGAGGTCGTGAGCACGCCGAGGTCGATCTGCACCACGAACGGGATGTCGACCACGGGGCTGACACCCAGGCAGTTGACCGCCAGAAGGCAGAACACAACCGATATGAACACCTGCCCGATGAGCTTGGCGCGGGGGCTGAGGCCCAGCGAGCGCTGCTTGAACACCTTTGTAACGTCGTCCACGAGTCCCAGCGCACCGGTGAGAAGTGTGCAGGCCAGCACGAGGAACACCGACAGGTTGTCCACGTTCTTGGACGATGCCGCCACCACCATCGATGCGATCGACATGGCGATGAGTATGATCACGCCGCCCATCGTGGGCGTGCCCTGCTTGACCAGGTGGCGCTGCGGGCCGTCGGCCCTGATCTGCTGCCCGATGCCCTTGACCTTTAGCACCTTGATCCAAAGGGGCAGGACCACCATCGTTATAGCCAACGAGATAAAGACGGCGAGAAACACCTGAAACGTTGGATAGCTAGCCGAACCTAGCATCTGTCTACCAGCTCCTCGACGACCCTCTCAAGCTCCATGAACCTGGACGCCTTCACCAGCACGACGTCTCCGCTGGCAACCTCGTGCTCGAGGGTCGAGAGAGCCGAGGTCGCGTCACTACATTCTATGACTGCCCCGTCGGCCATGCCCTCCGCTCTCGCACCAGCGGCTATATGGCGGGCAAGCTCGCCCACCGTTACCAGAAGGTCGATTCCGCTCTTCGCGGCCTCGCGGCCTGTGCCCTCGTGCGCGGCATTCTCGTCCGCTCCCAGCTCGCCCATATCGCCCAGCACGGCGATCTTCCTGCCGTCGGCGCGCATCATCGAGAGGAGCGAAAGGGCGGCCTTCATCGAGTCGGGGTTGGCGTTGTAGGCATCGTTGATGATCCTCACGCCGCCCGATTCCACCATCTCCTGACGCATGGCCTGCCCCTTGGCGCGACCGAGCGCGTTGCAGATCTTCTCCACCGGCATATCGCATGCGTATCCCACCGCGGCGGCGGCCAGCGCGTTCATCACGTTGTGGGCGCCTGCCAGCGGGAGGTTCACGCGTCCAGTCCTGCCGTCGGGGAACACGATGTCGAAGGAGGGCATTCCGTCGTCGGAGAACTCCTCGTTAACCGCTCGCACGTCGCAGCCCTCGCCTCGGCCGTAGAGCAGCACCTTGAGGCCGCGCTCGTCTGCTCGCGAGTACTTGCGCACATCGGGGGTGAACGGGTCGTCGCCGTTGAGCACGGCCGTGCCCTCGCCGTCGGGAAGCGCGGAGACAAGCTCCGACTTGGCCCTCGCGATGTTGTCGCGCGAGCCCAGCAGCTCCTCGTGGGCGGTGCCGATGTTGGTGATCACGCCGATGGTGGGCCTCACCGCGGTGCAGAGGTTCTCGAGCTGCCCGAGGCCCCTCATTCCCATCTCCACCACGAGCACCTGCGTATCCGGTCCTGCCGTGAGCACCGTGTTGGGCACGCCAAGCTCGTTGTTCTGGTTGGCTGCAGTGGCCACGGTGTCGAACTGCGCGGCGCACACGTTGGCGATCATGTTCTTGGTGGTGGTCTTGCCGCTAGAGCCTGTCACGCCCACCACGGCTGCGGTGAGGCGCGACCTGTTGAACGAGGCCAGCTGGTGCATGGCCTTCAGGTAGTCGTCCACCACCACGATGGCCGCATCGCGCTCGTGCGCCGCCTCCACCGCATCTGCATCCGGATCCCGGGTTGCCACGATCATCTGGCATCCGGCCTCGATGACCTGCACTGCAAAGCCGTTGCCGTCCACGCGCTCTCCGACAATCGCCAGGAACGCCTTCTGCGCAGCGGCCTGTCTGGAATCCCACACGATGCCGTCCACCACGACATCCGTCTGCGCCGGCGCCACCGCAACGCGGCAATCCAGCGCCTGCGCGATTTCCTCTCTTGTGAGCTTCAAAGAATGTTCCCCCTAAACGAGCTTTCCCAGCTCCTGCGCGGCGACCACCCTGTCGTCGAACTGGAGCACCTTGTCGCCAACCAGCTGGTAGTCCTCGTGGCCCTTGCCGGCTATGAGGATCGAGTCGCCCTCGCGGGCCTGGCTTATGGCACGCGCTATGGCGGCTCCCCTGTCGGCTTCCACTTCGTAGCGGCCCTCTCCCGCCGTCATGCCCGGCAGGATGTCGGCGATAATCGCATCGGGGTCCTCGGAGCGCGGGTTGTCGCTCGTGACCACCATCTTGTCGGCCGCGCAGGCGGCGGCGCCCATCTTCGGACGCTTGGTGGCATCCCTGTCGCCTCCGCATCCGAACACGATGAACAGGTTGCCCTGCGTGATGGGCTTGATGGCCCCGATGGCGTTGTCGATGGCATCGGGCGTGTGCGCGTAGTCCACGAACACCGAGAAGCCCAGCTTGTCGTGCGTCTGCCTTGGGGTCAGACCCGGTGCCGCGACCCTCTCGAGACGACCGGGCACCTGCGGCGCGTTCTGAAGCGCCTCGCAGGTCTGCGCGTCGTCGTAGCCAAGCTGGTGGCAAAGTCCGATGGCCAGCAGCACGTTCTCCACGTTGAAGCGGCCGATCAGCGGATAGTCGAAGTTCAGCTGGGCACCGCACACGTCGAGCGCGATGGCGGTATGCGTGGCGAGGCATTCGGCCTTCACCACATGTATGTCGGCGCTGGCATCGAAGCCAACGCTCACCACGTCGAGTCCGTTTTGCCTAGCGATGTCCGCGAGCCTCTTGCCGTACTCGTCGTCGATGCAAATGGCCGCCTTGCGAGCGTAGGCCGTATCGAAGAGGGCAGCCTTGGCCTCGAAGTAGTTCTCCATGGTCTTGTGGTAGTCCAGGTGGTCCTGCGTGAGGTTGGAGAACCCCACGACTGCGAACCTGGTGCCAAGCACGCGGCTGAGGTCGATCGCATGGCTCGAGACCTCCATCGACACCTCGTCGCATCCGGCATCGGCCATCTGGCCCAGCAGCCTCTGGAGGTCTATCGACTCGGGGGTCGTGTGGTCGGCATGGATGCGCTCGCCTGCGATGCGGGTCTCCACCGTGCCGATCACACCGGTGCGCTTGCCCAGGCTCTGCGACACCCAGTCCACCAGATAGGTCGTGGTGGTCTTGCCGTTGGTGCCGGTAACGCCCACCACCTGCATCTTCTCGGAGGGCATGTCGTAGAACCTGGCCGATGCCCATGCCATCGCGGCCCGCGTGTCGCTCACCACGAACTGGGGCACGTCGAGGTCGAGCTTCCTGCTCACCACCAGCGCCGAGCATCCGCGCGACACCGCGTCGGGCGCATAGTCGTGCCCGTCGCTCTTGAATCCCACGATGCAGAAGAACAGGTCGCCGGCCTCGACCTTGTTGGAAGCCGACGCGATTCCGCAGGCTCTGGCCCCGGCATCGCCCACCGTCTCGAACTCGACATCCGCCAGCAGGCTGGCTACCGGCTTGCCCTCCCGAAGGCTATCGCAATCTCCCATGTTCTCCCTCGCTCTCAAACAATCGAACCTGCGTCCCGCACGCCAGGCGCCGCCAACGCGCCGTCTACTGCGGGTTCGAGGTGATCCTGTACATCTCGGCCGCCGTTTGCATGACCTGCGAGAACACCGGCATCGCGGCGGAGGTGCCGGGGTTGTCCATCGAAACCGCGCAGGCCAAGCTGCTGTTAGTGTACGGCAGATACCCGTCGAACGAGATCACGTATGCGCCCTGCGAGTAGGTGCCGTCCTCCTCGATCTTCTGCGAGGTGCCGGTCTTGCCGGCCACGGTGTAGCCCTCGATGGCGGCCAGCGTGCCCGTGCCGTCCTCCACCACGCCGCTGAGCATGTCGTCCAGCACGTCGCATGTTGCCGAGGTCACGAGCTGCTTGCTCTCGTACGACACCGTCTCGCCGGTGTCGGGGTATCCGATGAGGTAATGCGGCTTCACGTAGGTGCCGCCCGATGCCAGCACGCCATAGAACGAGGCCATCTGGGCGGTGGTCACGGTTAGGCCCTGGCCAAACGATATGTTGGCCTCCTGCACCTCCGACCACTCGGCGTAGTCCGGTACCTTGCCGTCAAGCTCGCCCGGATAGTCCACCCCGGTCGCCGTGCCGAAGCCGTACTCCACGATGTGGTTGTAGAAGTTCTCGGAGCCCAGGCGCTCTTCCAGCAGCGTGATGCCGATGTTGGACGACTGCTCGATGATCTCCTTGAAGGTCATGTCCTGGGTGCCGTGGTCGTGGGCGTCGGTGATGGTCCACTGCCCGTAGTCCAGGTAGCCCGGCACCGTGATGGTCTCGTCGGAGGTGGCCAGCCCCTGGTCGAGCAGCATCGCCGCTGTTACAGGCTTGAAGATCGAACCGGGCTCGTATGTTGTGGTCACCGACTTCAGCGATTGCGCGCCCTCCTCGGCTTCGGCCCTGTTGCCCGGGTCGAAGAGCGGCGTGGAGCAGCTCGCGTATATCTCGCCTGTCGAGCCGTCGATCACCACGAGGTTGCCGCTGTTGGCGTTGGAGTCGGCCACCTGCTGCGAGAGCGATTCCTCCGCGGCAGCCTGCAGCTCCACGTCTATCGAGATCATGATGTCCTGCCCGTCCTGGGCCTCTTCCTCCACGACTGTGCCCCCGGGAATCTCCATCCCGAAGCGCCCGCGCTCGGACTTCTGCTTGCCGTTGGCGCCCTTGAGGATGTCGTCGTACTGCAGCTCGATTCCGCTGATGCCCTCGCCGTCCACGTTCACAGAGCCCAGCACCTGCCCCGCCACCGAGCCATACGGGTAGACGCGCTTCATGTCGTCCACGCAGTACACGCCGTCGAGCGCGGTCACTATCGCATCCGACGCGTTGTCGCTCTCCTCGTCGTAGGTGCCGGCATTCTTCGCCGCCTCCACCTCGGCTTTCCTCGCGGCCTTGGCCTCGCTTCTCAGCGTGGTCTTGCGAGAGCTTATGGCATCGCCGACGCTGGCGTCGACCTGCCTCTTTATGTACGAGAACCCCGAATCGCGCGTCAGGCTCTCGATGTAGTCTTCCTTCTGCCCGCCCAAGATGTTGGCCAGCTCTTGAGCGGTGGCGTTGGGATCCGCAACCTGTCTAGGATCGCAGCACACGGTAGAGGCTTCCACGCTCATGGCCAGGATGTTGCCGTTCCTGTCGTAGATGGTGCCGCGCTTGGCATACACGGTCTCCTCGGCGGTCCTCAGCTTGGAAGCGGTGTCGCCATAGCCGTACACGTCGATTATCTGAAGGGTGAACAGCCTGATCACGATGAGCGCGACCATGACCAGGAAGAAGATGAGCACCCATTCCGGCCTGTTGGAGCTATCGGAGCTTTCGAACGCTCCCTCGCCGATCCTGTCGAGCAGCGTGTCCTTCTGCAGCTTGGGCGCGCTCGGCCTGGAGCCGCGCTTGCGGCCCGAACCGCCACTGCTGCGGCGCAACGAATCCGGGCGGGTAGAGCCTGCGCTCCGCCCGCCCGTTTTCGAGTTCCTTCTGTTTCCGCCGTCTTCTCTGCCTGTCATCTGCCCAGCCTCAATGCAGCCTCATACCGGCGCTAGTATCCCGATGCCTCGGCGGCGTCCGCCTGCGTCTGGCTCGCCGTCTGAGCATCGCCTTGCGCCTGCGCTTCGGCCTGCGCCTTGGCCTGCATTTCGGCCTCCGCCTTGGCCTGGGCATTCTCGCACGCAGCGATTCCCCCTGTAACCGTCGAGGAAACCGCATCTTTCAAAACGCTGGGGGTAAGGTCGACCGTGGTGGTCGGCGCCGCTGCAGCCGACATGCCGAGATGGTCGGCAGCGTACTCCTTGACCTTGGTGGGGTTGGCGGCGGCGTAGTACTGAACCTCCAGCTGGGTGTTCAGCGTCTCCGCATCCTCGATGGCCGAGTCCACCTCGCCCTTCTGCCACAGCACGTCCATCGAGGCGTTGGTGAGCCAAACCACGGCAACGCCCACAACGGCCGCCACTGCAATTGCGGCGATGGCGAGCTTGAACACCGAGACGACCCTGCGAAGGGCTGCATCGGTGTCGCCCTTGCCGCCGGTACGCACCTCTATGCTGGGACGGGTCGCCACCCTCTCGTAGCTTCCCACGTTCGCATAACGGCGTACGGGAGCGTATGCGCTCGCCGTCGAATCGTATGCCCTTGCTGCTGCGCCTGCCATCTACCTCAACTCGTCCTTGTTTCGTTTGGTCTGCATCTAGACGATGTTTGCTTCTTGTATCTGCACGCTTCCTGCGCGCTGCCCGCATGCTTCTATTTCCACGAAGCCCGCCGAACCCGGTTCCATCCACATGAACCTGTTCTAGCGGGCTTGCCTGCTATTCGTTCCTATATGCCTATATGCCGTCTCGACCTGCGCCGGCATCACATCGCCGACGTGTCGAGCTTCTGCGCCACGCGGAGCTTCGCGCTGCGCGACCTGGGATTGGCCTCGAGCTCTTCCTTGCTCGGGACTATCGGCTTTCTCGTGACCAGCTTCACCTTGGGCTCGTTGCCGCAAACGCATACCGGAATATCCGGCGGGCAGGTGCAGCCCCGCGCCAGGTCGGCGAAGACCTCCTTCACGATCCTATCCTCCAGCGAGTGGTAGCTGATCACCGCGATCCTGCCTCCCGGATCCAGCCACCTCACGGCGGCGTCTAGCGCGGTACGCAGCTCGTCAAGTTCGTGGTTCACGTAGATCCGCAACGCCTGGAACGTGCGCTTGGCGGGGTGTCCGCCCTGCCGCCTCGCCGATGCCGGGATGGCCGCCTTCACGACGTCCACCAGCTCGAGCGTGGTCTCGATGGGAGCCTCCGCACGTCGCTGCACGATAAACGAGGCGATGCGCGAAGCCCACTTCTCTTCCCCAAAGTCTCGGAGAATCCTGGCGAGGTCTGGTTCGTTTAAGGTGTTGATGACCTCTGCTGCATTTTGGGTGTGTTTGCCAGGATTTCTTCGCATGTCCAGCGGAGCATCCTCCTTGTAGGAGAAGCCCCTCTCGGGAAAGTCGATTTGCGGAGAGCTGAGTCCCAGGTCCATGAGCACCGCGTCGATGCCCGGAACCTGCGCCCTGCACAGTATGGAGTCGAGGTCTGCAAAGTCGCCGAGCATGGGACGGAAGTCCGCCTCCGGATGCTCCCGGGCGACCCTCTCGCTAGCTGCCTCGATGGCCATCGGGTCCTCGTCGATTCCGATGAGGATCCCGCCTGCGCCGATCGCATCTGCCGCGAGAACCGTGTGACCTGCTCCTCCAAGAGTGCAATCCACGTAAACCGATGCTGGTCCGAGCCTCAAGCTCTCGATGGTCTCGGAGGCCATCACCGGAGTGTGCCGATATTCTTTTGTCAAATCCCTGTCCATCAGCCCTCGCCCCGCAAAACTCTCTCAGGCGCAAAGCCTAGAAGATGTCCGAGAAGTCGAAGCTGCCCATGTACTCTTCCCATCTGGCCGAATCCCAGAGGCACGCATGGTCTTCGTCTCCGACCACCACGACCTCCTTGTGCAGTCCGGCACGGTCGCGCAGCTTCTTGGGCACGTTGACCCTGCCCGCGCTGTCCACGTCGACCGCCTGTGCCCAGGCGTTGAGAAAGAGCCGCAGCTTCGCGGTGTCGTGCTCGCCGCCCGAAACCGTGTAGCCGCCCTGCTCCTCCATGAACTTGGACTTCCAGTTGGCGAAGTCCTCTTCGGAGAAGACATTGACTTGACCCTGCGGTCCCGGCACGAGCACGAGCCTCTCGGGCAAAACCTTGCGGAAGTTCGACGGGAGCGAGACACGGCCCTTGGGGTCCATCGTATGGTGGAACTCACCATAGAGACCTTGGGTCATCTCCTCTCTCCTTCCAGATTGTTTTGCTCGGCTCAAGCTGATGGATACATCCTATCCCAAATCATTCCACATTGCAATTAGTTTATGCCGCCTAGGTCACACCACCTCCACCCACTCTCAATTTTGCCAGTTTTACGATTCATTTGATTGCTCGAGTTTCGTATATGCAGTGGGGAACATCTGTTCATGCACAATATGTTGTAGGTGTTATGAGATGGGATGGTTTTTGCACAATTTATGGATAACAAAGTTGGGTGCCGTTCACCGGTGTTAGCGGTCCGGCTTCCCAAGCCCGAGTGCTTGTTTGCAAGAAAAATCCGCACCGGGTGTCACACCGTGGGATGACTCTCTCAACCGTACCGCGCGTGCGCTGAGGCAGCATGCCGGTCCGACTGCTACTATTGGTGCAGACGAGAGGAGACTGGCATGCAGACCACGCCGGCTATCGTGGAATCGATCGAGCGACAAGACAACGGCTCCCAAACGCTCCGGATTGCCGGACGGAGCTGTCCTGCAATCTGTTTCACGCGTCTTTCCGGCGCATGCCGCCCGGGCGACAGGGTGCTCCTCAACATCGCCGCAACGCAGATGGGGCTGGGCACCGGAGGCTACGACTTCGTGGTGTGCAAGCTCGACGAAGTCGCAGGGCAGCCGGATGCGGCCGAAGATGCCGGAGGCCGCGAGAGCAAGATAATGAAGCTTCGCTACACTCCCATGCAGTGCCCGGTAGACGTGATAGAAGACGAACGCTCGCCGATGCACGACGAGCTGTGTGATGCCACGGGACTCGAGGGCATGCCCGTCGCGTGCTGCGGGTTGCACAGCCAGCTCCCGCTGGTGGCGGCCGGCATCCGCAGGCAGGTGCCAGATGCCAGGATCGTGTACTGCATGACCGATGAAGGCGCGCTCATGCTCCCCTTCTCCAAGCTGGCGAGGCAGTGCGTCGATACCGGACTCGTAGACGCAACGATCACCTGCGGGCAGGCCATGGGAGGAGATGCCGAGGCGGTGAGCCTGCACTCGGCGCTGGTGGCCGCACGCTTGGCATATGCTGCCGACGCGGCGATCGTGGCCATCGGACCCGGAATCGCCGGCACGGGCACGGCACTCGGCAACGGCGGAGTCGCGCAGGCCGAGAGCGTCAACGCGGTGGCGGCTCTCGGAGGCAGGCCCACCGCGGTGATGCGGGTCTCGTTCGCCGATGCACGCGAACGCCACCTAGGGGCGAGCCATCACTTCCTCACGGCGATGGGCAGGCTCGCTCTGGGGCGCGCATCGATATGCATCCCCGAGGGAATGCCGCCTCACCTGGAGAGCATCATCGCAGCACAGCTCGACAAAGCGAGTATCGGCGACAAGCACGATATCGTGCGGGTAGACGTGGGAGCGAGCAATCGCGAGAGCTTCAACGACGGCAATGCCGGACCAGGTGCAGCCATGGCAGCTGCATCAGCCGAGGCGACGGCAGCTCTCCCCCACATCGACACACGCGGCATCGAGGTCACCACCATGGGACGCTCGTACGTCGACGACCCGTGGTTCTTCCTCTGCGCATATGCCGCCGGAGTCCACGTTGGGTCGCAGGTTGCGCAGAGCAGGTGCGCACGATGACCGCAGGCTCCGAAGACGACGACCGCCCGAGCTACCTCGATGCCGAGGTGCCCGAGGGGTTCGAGACTGCATTTCGCGAGTACGACTCGTATCTCGCCATGGAGAAGGGCGCTTCCGCCAACACCATAGAGGGCTACATGCGCGACATACGGCGCTACTGCGCGTGGCTCGACGGCGAGGGCACGCAACGCATCGACGATGTGACGCGCCGAAGCGTAGAGGAGTTCATGGGAGCTCTCGACGAATGCGGGTTCTCGCCTGCCAGCATGGAGAGGTCGCTTGCCGCCATCAAGGGGTTCCACAGGTTCTGCGTGCTGGAAGGGTTCGCCACCTCCGACGTGGCCTCCACGGTGCCCCTGCCGGCAAAGCCGCGCAAGCTGCCGCAGGTGCTGGGCATCTCGCAGGTGCAGCATCTGCTCGACCAGAAGTTCGACGACACCCCGCGAGGTATGAGAGACCGTGCGGTACTCGAGGTGCTATATGGCTGCGGCCTGCGGGTCTCGGAGCTGGTGGGGTTGGACATGCAGTCGCTCTACCTCGAAGAGGGCTTTCTGCAGGTGATGGGAAAGGGCTCCAAAGAGCGTCTCTCACCCATCGGCGGAACCGCTCTAGCAGCGCTTCGAGACTATCTCGAGCGCGGCAGAATGCTGCTCCATCCCAAGAAGACCACGGCGCCCGCAGATGGCATGGCGGTTTTTCTCAACGCCAGGGGCAAGCGGCTCACCAGGCAGACGGTCTCCAATATCTGCGACGAATACGGCACAAAGGTGGGCATCGAGGGCCTGCATCCACATACGCTCAGGCACTCGTTTGCAACCCACATGCTCGAAGGCGGAGCCGACCTGCGCGCCATCCAGGACATCCTGGGGCACAGCGACATCTCCACCACGCAGATC
>CAVFRF010000039.1:0-20686 GCA_963624975.1 Bacteroidaceae bacterium | reverse complement strand
AACCAGAGGGTCATCGACGTGAAGCGTTCTCTGCAAGCAGGAAAAGTGCAGGAAATCGCGTAAAACTTGGTAGAGTGTAGCTAGTTTTCTGGCGGTCTTCACGGTGTCGATGTTCATGCCGCCCACGCAGTTGTTGAGCACGGTGCCGCCGTAGCCGTTCAGACACACCCCACGCTGGCACCTGGCGCCTCAGTCGCTGTTGAGGTCGAGGTCGTTCAGCAGCTTCTCGCATCTCTTCTCGATTGCCTTCGCAACCTTGCGGGCCTCTTCGTTCGGAAGTCCCACTGCCATTCTCACATGGCTTCTACGAGTCTATTGGTTTCTTCTTGTGATTCTCTTCGAGGTGCCTGCGCTATTCAAACGTTGCTCATCGATTACCTCCTGTATCGAACGATAGGCGGGCTTGGCGAAGAGAGAGTCGAGCTGGCTCTCGCAGTCGAGGGCCCTGCATATGCGCACCAGCGATTCCAGCGAAATCTGGCCGGTCTGCTCGAACCTGCGAATCGAGCCGAGCGCCACGCCGCTGCGGCTTGCGAGGTCTTTCTGCGTGATGCCCGACTTGCGCCTGAGCTGTTTCTCGCGCGTAGCGATTTCCTGCGCTGACGCTTCGGGGGAGATGAGTCGCGTGAGCTTTCCAAGATTACTCATATATTGGTAATTTTCTTGTGATTCAGAGGACTAATACTCGTATTTTAGCACTTTCTTGAAATCTGTCGTTGTCGCACAAACCTGAAAGAGTTCTCCGAGACCTTCGAAGCGGTAAGAATTCGTTTGGAATTTGGTAAGAATTTGGTAAGAATTCGTTATACATTTCGGTAAGATTCGTGCGCCACAATGGCTTCACCTCAAAATCCTTCGACGTGTGGGAGATGACGATGAAGCTCAAAATGGACAAGAGGCTCGCCGTGGGAATCGCCTGCGGCCTGCTGGCATCGATTCTGATGGCGGTGTATCTGTCGGATGCACGCGCCGAGGCGCTTTCGTATAGGGAAGACGCGATACGCGAGTATGGCGGCGAGGTCGTGCAGGTGTGCGTGGCCACGCGCGACATATCGCAGGGCCAGACCATCTCGCAGCAAGATGTGGAGCTGAGAACCTGGGTGGCCGACCTGCTGCCCCAGGATGCTGCGATGGACGTGCGCGATGTCGTGGGCCAGACGGCGCAGCAGCCAATACTTTCCAACGAACCCATTTCGGCCGCCAAGGTCGGCAGCCCGCAGCAGGACATCGTGGTGCCCGACGGGCTATGTGCCGTGAGCGTTCCCTCGCAAGACGTGCAGTCGGTGGGAGGGGCGCTCAAGCCCGGCGACACGGTGAACGTGTACGCGGTGGGCAGCGGCGTCTCGCTCATAGGCGAGAGCATCCTCGTGCTGGAGACCTCCAGCGCGGGTGCGGGATCCGAGAGCTCATCCAGCACGTTCGGCAGCTCCAGCTCCAAGGCTTCGGTAACGTGGGTCACGTTGGCCGTCACGCCCGAATCTGTGGAGCAGCTCATCGCATCTTCCAAGTCGGGGAATCTGTACTTCGCGCTGCCGGGTAGCTCGGAGGCCGATTCTGCCGATAGCGAGTCGGCTTCTGCAGAAGAGGCCTCGCGATGAGCGCGCGAACGATGGAACGTGCCGGGTTGCGAGCGTCGGCATGCGCTTGTGCAGATGAGCTTGGCAAGGCGGGAATCTGCGGCTTCGATGTTGCCGAAGCCAGGGGCGACGTCGTGAAGTGCAGCTCGGGAGAGGCGTTTCGCAGCCTCATGGCCAAGGAGCTGCCGGAGCGGGTTGCCGTGGTGGGCGGGAGCATCGACGACGTGGATCCGCTCAACCTCATCGCCGCCATCAAGAAAGACTGCCCCGATAGGAAGGTGTTCTCGCTGAGCAGCGACTGGGGGCTGTCGCTTTCCGACAACGCTGCGCGCGTGGGCGTGGACGGCTCTATGGATGGCGCGACTCTTAAGGCCAGATTCGGGATAGCCCTGCCGGGGGAAGAGACGAGCGGACGTGCCGTTCCCGATCCAGCTGCTGCGAATAGTTTGCAGGCCGGTGCCATCGCGGAAGACGAAGAGGGGCTGGGAGCGTGCGTCTGCGTGGCATCTGGAAGGGGCGGTGCGGGCAAGTCCACCGTGTGCGTCATGTTGGCGTTGAGTGCCGTCGCGCATGGGGTGAGCTGCGCGGTCGTAGATGCCGACCTTCAGTTCGGCGACCTTGGCTTCCTATGCGAGCGCGACGGCATGTTCACCACGATGGGGTTTGGCATGGGCATGCGGGTTCCCGACCTGAGCGGCATCGAGCCGGGCACAGTGCCGGTTCTGTATTCGATGGAGAAGCCCGAGTACTCGGAAGAGCTGGCCTATGGGATGCGGCAGCTGCTGGTAGAGTGCCGCAGGGCCTTCGACCTGGTGGTGGTCAACACGTCCACATCGTGGTCCGACCTGCATGCCGACCTCGTGGGATGGTGCGATGCGATTGTGCTGGTTGCCAGCCAGAACACCACTTCGGTGAGAGGGGGCAGGTCTGCGAAGGACCTGTGCCTGAGGCTCGGCGCGCCGTCTTCGAAGATGTTCTACGTGGTCAACTGCTACTCGCGCTCCGGGCGCATCGGCATCCACGACTTCGCCGCGTCGCTTTCGGTGGATCCCGAATCGATACTCACGCTTGCAGATGGGGGAGAGCAGATCGAGGAGGCGCTGTCGCTGGGGATTCCATCGTCTCTGCTGGAGTCGGGCAACCCCATCGTCGAGTCGTCGAATCTCGCCTTCGAGAGGATCGCGGCAAAGCTGGGATTGCAGCTAAGAGAGGGAGCGAGCCAGGCTGAGCGGCCTTCCAAGAAGTGGCTGTTCGGCAGAAAGGCAGGTGGCTATGTCGCTGCTGGATAGAGTCGAGAACGCCAGGGGTTCGCTCGACGATGCCCCCGATACGGGAAAAGCTGTACGCGAGAGCCTCAAAGACGCCCTCTTCGCAGAGATGTCTAGCGAGAAGATCGCGTCGCTTGCCAGCGACGACATCGAGCGGGCATCACGCGAGGTGCGCGGCGCTCTCGATATGGCGTTGCGCGGTGGCGAGTTCAGGGGGATGGACGCAGATTCCAAGATGAAGGTCTCCGGCGAGGTCCTCGACCTCGTGCTGGGGCTGGGTCCGCTGCAGCCTCTGATGGACGATCCGGAAGTAACGGAGGTCATGGTCAACGGGCCATTCGACGTGTTCTACGAGAAGGAGGGCAGGCTCTACCGAAGCGGCATCCATTTCGACGACGTTGGGCAGATGCGCACCGTGATCGACAGGATCCTGGGACCCGTGGGACGCAGGGTCGACGAACTTAGCCCCATGGTGAGCGCGAGGCTTCCGGGCGGGCATAGGGCCAACATCGTGGTGCACCCGATTGCCCTCGACGGACCGTATATCACCATCAGGAAGTTCGGGCGCAAGATGTTCACCCTCGACGAGATGGTGGCGCGCAAGACGCTGGATGCCCAGCTGGCCACGATGCTGAGGTGGGCCGTGCGCTGCAGGAAGAACATCGCGGTGTCGGGAGGCACGGGCAGCGGCAAGACCACGTTCCTAAATGCGCTTTCGGGCGAGATTTCGCCGGACGAGCGCATCGTCACGATCGAGGACTCTGCCGAGCTGAGGTTCGACTCGCATCCGCATGTGGTGAGGCTGGAGTCGCGTCCGCGCAACACCGAGGGCAAGGGCGAGGTGAGCATTCGCGACCTCGTGACCAACGCCTTGCGAATGCGCCCCGACAGGATCGTGGTTGGAGAGTGCCGAGGCCCCGAGGCTCTCGACATGCTGCAGGCCATGAACACGGGGCACGATGGCTCGCTTACCACGCTGCATGCCAACTCCACGCGAGAAGTGGCCGGCAGGCTCATAACCATGGTGAGGTTCGGCATGAACATCTCGAAAGACGTGGTGGAAGACCAGATCGCCTCGGCTCTCGACATCGTGGTACATCTGCAGAGATGCGCCGATGGAAGCCGCAAGGTGGTGGAGGTTTCGGAATGCGGCAGGGGTCGCAACGGCGGAGTTGAGCTGGTGCCGTGCACCAGATGGGACGAATCTGCCGGGCGCTACACATGGCGCTGCCCCGGGTGGCTCGACGACCTTGCACCGCATGGCGCCTTGCCCGTAGAGGAGGTGGAGACATGGAAATCCAAGCTGTTGCTGGAGCAGCCAGCATAGTCGTATACGGCGTGGGCGTGGGCTTGGTCGCGCCGGTCGTGTTCGACTGGCTGGACGGCATATCCAGCAGCATCGACATGAAGCTGCGTCTTCGTGGACGATCGCGAGATGATGGCGACGAGGCTGGCGGCAGTCTAATGGCTAGATTTGCCGGCCGCGTCAGAGCCGTGGTCGAGATGCTGCTCGAAGAGGGCATAGCGCCGCTATCGGGTGTTGCCTGCAGGCTGCTGCGCTTCGCACCCGTCGTGCGCAGCGTCGATGCCGTCGAGTTCGCGCTGCGCTCTCGCGGGATGGCCGCATCGCGTTCGACGGTATGCGAATGCGGCATCGCCTATCTTGCAGCTCATGTTCTCCTGCTGTGGTTGGCCACGGGGTCGCTGGCTTTCGCGCTGGTCGCAAGTGCGGGGGTTGCGTGGCTCATCGTAACGATCGCCGCCAGGAGACAGGAAGCCATGAGGGAATCGGTTGCCGAGGCGCTCCCGGATGCGCTCAACGCCATAGGCGTGTACTACGAGTCGGGGCTTTCGCTCATGCAGGCGTTCGAGCAGGCGGGGCTGGAAATCCCCGGCCCTCTGGGCGAGAAGCTGGGCAGGGTATCTGCCGACATGAAGGCGGGAGCTTCGGCCGAGGAGGCGCTCGAGCATCTGCGAATGTCGTCGGACACGAGGTCGATGGCCTTCGTGGCGGTGGCGCTCGAAATCCAGCAGCGCACGGGCGGGGCGCTCAAGCCCCTCCTGTTCCACGCTGCGAGGAACGTTTCCGATTCCATCGAGATGAAGCGGTTCCTCGAGGTCAAGACATCGCAGGCCAGGCTCTCGGCCAAGATCGTGTCCATCTTGCCCGTCGTGCTGTTCCTGCTCATGGGCGCGATAGACCACGACTACATCGACGGGTTCTTCGGCTCCGGCTCTGGCATCGCGTTGTTCGTGGTGGCAGTCGCGCTGGAAACGCTGGGGATTCTGGCGGTGCGCAGGATACTCGGAGTCAACACGGGGGAGGCGTGAGCATGGCTGCTGTGGTTGCGATGGTGCTGATGGCGGTTTGCGTGGCCATCTGCGCGATGCGGGTCATGGATTACGGGGAACGCAAGCGCAGGAACTTGCAGATCGAGGCGCGAGTCGCGTCGGATGCGGAAAGCTCCGAGCGCGAATCCGGATCGTTGTTCGGGTTCGGGGCGGCTCTCAAGTGCTTGATTGCGGGCAAGCCGCGTATCGACGTGGACAGGGATCTTGCCGAGCTGATCGACGTGCTGGGGCTGGGGATGGAAGCTGGCCTCTCGTTCGAGAACGCCTTCGCCCTGTATGCCAACAGGTTCGACACGGGGCTAGCCCGCGAATGCCGCGCAACCGCAGCGGTCATGGCTTCGGGGCTGGCATCTCGCGAGGAGGCGATGGGCGAGCTTGCCGAGCGTCTGGGCAGCAAGTCGTTTTCGCGTTTCACGCGCATCTCGCTGCGCTCGGTGAGGTTCGGCAGCAGGCTCATGCCCATGCTCGAGGGATTGTCCGACGAGGTGAGGCGCGAATACCGCGATTCGATCGAGGAGAAGGCGTCGAAGGCACCGACCAAGATGCTGGTGCCCACTGGAATGCTGATACTGCCCGCAATGCTGTTGCTGGTGTGCGGGCCGTTCTTGCTGGAATTGATGGAGCAGTTCTAAGGAGGAGAAGGTTATGGGAAAGGTTGCAGTGAAGATGGATATGGCGGTTAGGAGAGGCCTCGGGCGCATGGGGCAGTGCATGAGGCGGGTGCGGTGCAGGTGCATGGACGAACGCGGTCAGGGCACCACCGAGTATGCGATCTTGGTGGGCGTGCTGGTGGTCATTGCAATCGTGGCCGTGGCGCTGTTCAAGGACAAGCTGCAGGAGCTGTGGAACGCCATCGCCAACGGAATCAACTCGCTATGAGGGTGGCGAAGACGGTACCGCGTAGGACGGTTCGAAACACGGCGATTGCCGTGGTCGCCGTCGCCGTGGTGGCAACAGCGTGGTTCTGCATAAGCAGAGCCGATAAATCGAACAATCTGAGTGAAAGGGCAAACGAAATGCAGTCGATGCTGGTAGAAGACTACATAGAGGAAAGCGAGCTGGCCGACCAGTATGGGGGCCGGGGCGGAGGCAACATCGATGTGGATGCGGTCGCGTCGATGGACTACGAAGACGACTTCGACGGAATGCCGATCGCAATTCCCATAGAGTGGGCGTTCTCGGAATGCACGAGCACGCCGGGCGGCACCACGTGGACCTACAAGTCCGACGACGATGCGTCGGAATGCGCCAAGGCCGTGCTGGAGTCGTTGGAGCAGTCGGGCGCGACGCTCATGGAATCGGGATTCCTCGACGTGTCGGGCAATGCCTGGGGATGTGCCGCCGATATGAACGACGGGTCGTCGTCGGTGATGGTGACCATGATTCCGCAAAGCTCCATCGAGGACGAGACGCAGCTGGTGATCAGGGTGGTGGTGCTCGATGCTTCCGACATTTCGCAGAGCATGCTGTCGTGAACGCCAATCCGGACAGGCCTCGGTGGAGTTCGTCGTGGTTGCGGCGGCGTTCATCGCCATCGTCGTCGGCGTTGCCGCCATGGCCTCGCGCATATCGGAGGGAATCGTGGTGGACAAGGCGACGCAATGCGCCCCGAACTGCGTGGACTCCGAAGCATTCGGGTACGTTCTCATGTACTAAGTGCGCGAGCACCAGCGGACAGATGACGGTGGAGGCTGCCTTTTTGATCCCGGTGGTGCTGTTGCTGCTGCTCATACTGCTGCAGCCTGGAATCATCCTGTTCGACAAGATGGTGATGCAGGCTGCGGCAGGACAGGGCCTCAGGATGATGGCCGTGCTTGACGAGGATTCGACGGAAACTTGCGAGGACATGGTCCTGTCCCAGCTCGAGGCCGTTCCCGATGCGGCAGTGTTCCACGATGGCGACTGGGACGTGAGCATCGATGGCGACGAGACCTCTGCCAACGTGAAGATCGAGGTTTCCGGAGAGCTGGAGCCATTGCCGCTGGTAGGAGGGGCCATGGCGGCTGCGGGGCTGCTCGACGCCGATGGCCACGTCGAGGTGTCGGTGGAAGTCGAGTCGCGCACCCAGCCCGACTGGGCGGTGTCGCAGGGCCTGGATCCGTCGAGCTGGCCTCGGCATTGGGACGACTAGACGCGTTCGCATATGCGTGTGCAGGCAACGAGATGGAACGAGGAGAGGAGGTGCGTTACACGATGACGACGTGCCGTAGGGGTTGCAAAGACCCGTTCTTGAAAGACGAGGGCGGCTACACCACGCTCACGGTGGCGGTGTCGCTGATGTTGGCGGTGGTGCTGCTGGTGAGCGCGGCCCAGGTCAAATGGGTGCAGGGCGAGGCTCCCAACATACAGTTCGTGGCGGATTCGGCGGCGCTGTCGGCCGAGAACGTAGTGGCCGACTTCTACACCATCTCGCGCGTGGCCGATGCCGTGATCCTCTCGGTGTCGCTGGTAGCGCTCACCATGTATGGCACGGCGATAGTGATGTGCTGCATCCCCGGTGGTGCCGGAAAGGGAGCCGAGCTGATGGCATCTGCGGCAAGGGTCTCGTCGGTGCGCGACAGGATATCCGATTCTGCCAGAAAGGCGCTGAACAAGCTGCAGAAGGCGCTTCCCTATATCTGCATGCTCAATGCGGCCGCCACGGTGGAGAAGAACGCCGAGGAGACCGGTGCGAGCTATGTTGGCACCGCCATCCCGTTCCCCTTCACGGGCGACGGCTCGTTTCCCGAATTGGCCGACATCTCGGATGCCACTGAAGAGCTTGAAGACAACGGGCCGGAGATAGCGCAATACGTTGCCGAATCCGAGCAATACGCCAAGGCCATGAACGATGCTCTCGATACCGCCTACGAGGCCGACTGCGGCGCCGACCCCGACTACTGCATGTACCAGAGAGCTGCGACTCTGGCCAACATGTCCGGCGTTTCCAACCCCTACTATTCGTCGGTCGACGCATGGACGTTCTCGGTGCCGTTGCAGCGCGCCAGAGCGTACTACTCGAGCAGGCTCATATTCGAGTCGCCGGATGGCAGCAGTTCGGAAGACAAGACCAAGTCGGAGTGCCGCAAGGTGTTCTACCGGTACGCCTCGGAGGCACTGTCCCAGGGATATGTTTCGGGAGAAGGGGAGTCGTTCGACGCGTACTTTCCGCTGCTGCCCGTCAACACCGACGAGATGAGGCAGACCAGCATGTACGACGATTTCCACTGGTGGGCATCGTCGGACGGGGTGCTGCATGGCACGCCGGAATGCTCTTCCTATGCTTCGGCCGGGGCTGCGGGCAAGGGGTCGCTGAGGCAGCTGGATGCGGGCACGTACTCGAGCTGCGAAGAATGCGGGCTGTTCGCCTCGACTCTGGGCAAGGTGGGTTCGCCGTCGTCTTCGATAGAGAACGGCTTCGAGTACCACTATCGGATCGTTGCGGAGCAGGCCGACATCTACGAGGAGAACTGCCATAAGGCCACCGAGGCGGAGCGCAAGGCCAAGGAGCTGGCGGAAAGGTCTTTCGAGAAGTACGGCGAGGCCATGACGGAGGTATCGTCGCCTAGCAAGAGGTACGACCCAAAGCCGCCGGGAAGGTATGGATGCATAGCCGTGGTCGTGGACACCTCGAGCCACGACGCGCCCGGGTTGCTCTCGTCGTCGCTCATGGGGTCCAACGCCTCGATTGGCCCCAGGGTCGCGATATCCGGTGCTGCCTTGGGCAAGGACGTGCCGGAAGACGGGCAGAACATCTTGTCGTCGATGCTCGACGGGCTTTGCCAAGATGCCAAAGACAGCGGCTCGGGGGCGCTCGTAGGGTCGGGTTTCGACTGGGTGTTCGATCTGTGGGGATGGGCTTTGAGCACATACTCCAACGGCATGGACTCGTTCGCTTCGGGCATGGAGAGGGTCGTCGATGCGATTCCGGGATTGGGCGAATCCGGGTTGGGGGCGTGGGCCAAGGGCGCGTTTACCGCAGCGCTCACCTCGGTGGGGCTGGAACCCGCCAAGCTATCGAGTCCAAAGCCGCTCACCATCAACACGTCCTACATCTTGGAGGAGAGCAACGAGGGGCTTGCGAATGCGCTGCAAGCAGCACGGGCCTTCGTGGTCGATGGCGAATCGTGGGATTCCGTCGACTTCGAGACGCTTGGCAAGATGGTCCATATCGACCTTCCCGAAAACACCGGATCGGTGCTCGAGAGCCTGGACGAGGTGCTCGGGCGCTTGGGAGGCGGGTGATGTTGTGAAGCGAAGCTGGGTGGGCATCTGTAGGGATGCGAGAGGCCAGATGGCGGTGGAACTGGTGGTGCTGATCCCCGTGATCCTCATAGTCGCTGGAATACTTGCAAACCTCGTCGGATACATGGTGGAATGCGCAAGGTTCGACAAGGTGTCGGCCGAGGCCGTGAGGGTGTACGGGGTGTCGCCGGGCTACGGCGAGTACGGCAAGTCGTCCGCCGATGCCAACGTGGAGAAAGCCATAAGCGAGGCTTTCTGGAATCGCGAGAACTCCGAGGTGGAGGTCGTGTCCACCGACCTTGGGCTGTTTTCGGGAGATGCTCACGACGATGGCGGGTTGGTGTTCTCGCTAGAGCCAAGGTGGCGAAGGTTCACGTGCAGCTTGAAGTATTCTCCGCCGTTCTTCTCGTCGGGGGTCTTCGGGATGCTGTTCCCCACGTTGGAGTACGAGAAGTCGTTCGTGGTGGATCCGTACGAGCCGACGGGATGGGTGTGAGATTGGACAAGACATGCAGTGTACATGCGATGGGGGAACGTTTCGAATTCGGATGGCATCGACCTTCGCCGAGAGGTGCAGGGGATTGCTGGGACAGGGGAGCGGCCATCGCGGGGACTTGCGGCAACCGGACTGGGAGAGCGCTGGCTACGGGAATCGTTGCGAATTGGGGCAGGACGGCATCGAATCTGAGGACGCGTTGCGCGCAGACTGTAAAGCCGATGGTCGCAATACCTCGCAGAAGCAGATGCAGACCGAGGTGCTTTGCCTGGTGCCGTGCAGGTCGGTGCATACGTTTGGAATGAAGTTCGCGATAGACGTGATGTTCGTCGATGCTGGCGGAGTGGTGTTGCGTTCCGAGAGAAACGTCGGGAAGGGGCGTTTGCTGAGCTGTCACAAGGCCAGGTTTACATGCGAGCGCGAGGCGGATCCGGAATCGGCGTGGCCAATGGCGGGCGACAGGCTCGAGATGGGTTTCGCCACCCAGCACGATGTCGGGGTTGACGAAGATGCCGATTTTAAGAGAGGAGCTGTTCGGCCATGAAAACATGCCCGTGCTGCAACAGCAGGACCTTCGACGATATGGACACATGCTATGTGTGCATGCACCGGTTTCCGGTTGACGAGAATTCTGTTTCGCTGAATAGTGGAAATACGCGTGATGCTCAAGCTGTTGCGAGCGAGCCTCTGCCCAAGTCCGTCGCGCTGTCGTCGCTGGGGGATGTCGAGAATTCCAGCTTGGAGGAGCTGCTAGAAGGCGTATCAGACGAGGCTGCTGGACCCACGGTCACTACGTCGCCGATATCAAAGGACGATGCTGTCTGCATGTCCTCTTCGGCAGGATCGGGGTCTGACGTCGGCGGAACGGTATTCTCAGCGGCGCAGTCCGATACGGTCGTATCGCAGCCGGGAACAGACGATACAACGGCGATATGGAAAACGCAACGCAGCGCGACTTCGTGGAACTACACCGACACCATTTGCGAGGATGCCATGGTTCCAGCCCGTTCGGACCAGCAGCAGCCATCTGTGCCAACGTCATGGAATCTCGAGATAGAGCTCAACGGCTTTCCCGGATATTCTCGCGAGCTGGCATCCGAAGGCGACCGGATCACCATCGGACGCGCCACCAGCAACGACATCATCGTGCCCGACCTCAGGGTGTCTAGAAAACATGCCGAGATGTTCGTATCGCAGCACAGGCTATGGGTGGTGGACTGCGGCTCCAAGAACATGACGGTGCTCGATGGAGTGCCGGTGGTGGGCACTAAGGAGGTGTCGGGAAACGCCGCGTTGCAGATGGGTTCGGCCCGCATACACGTGCAGCCCGTGATGGCGTGACGTAGATGCTGGCGGCAGTCTCGTGGGACGTGTGAAAGCGAGCACGTAGCGAGTGTACAACAAAAGAGGAGCCTCGTTTCCGAGGCTCCTCCCATGAATCTAATCTAGAGGCTTAGGCAGCCTGCAAGACTACTCGGTCGGGCCGATGATGCCCTCGCGGAATGCGCCGATGTAATCCAGACCCATCTCGTCGTTGCCAAGCAGAGCGTTGGCAGCGTACATGATAGCCCTGAAGTCGCGGTTCAGCGGGTCCACGATTGCGCTGTCCATACCAGCCTGCATAGCCAGCACCAGGAATGCCATGTTGATCATCTTGCGGTAGGGCATACCGTAGGAGATGTTGGACAGACCAGAGGTGAGGTGGATGTTGGGATACTGCTTCTTGACCTCGCGGCAAACCTCTGCGAAGCAGATGAGCGACTCCTCGTTGGCACCCAGGGTCTCCACCAGCGGGTCGATGTAGATGCGCTCGGGAGCGATGTTGTTCTGCTCCATCTTCTCCATGAGCTGTCCGAAGACCTCGAGACGGCCCTCAGCATCCTCGGGGATGCCGCTGTTGTCGCAGAGAAGTGCGACGACGCCCCACTTGCTGTCCTTGATGGCGGGAAGAACGATGTCGCACTTCTCACCCTCCATGGACACGGAGTTGACCAGGCCCTCCTGGTTCTTGCAGAACTTCATCGCCTGAACGATGATCTCGGGGCTCGGGCTGTCGACGCAGATCGGCAGATCGGTCTCGTCCTGAATCAGGTCGATGAGCCACTTCTGGTAGTCCAGCTCGCCCTCGTTACGAGAGGCGCAGCAGTCGATGAAGTCGGAACCAGCCTCGGCCTGAGCCTTGGCGAGGTAGCGGATGTAGCTCTCATCCTTCTCATCGATTGCCTTGCTGGTCTTGGGGATGGACCCGTTGATCTTCTCAGCAATGACGTACATGCCTTCCATATTTCCTCCTGTTGCTAATGTTGCCTGAACCTTCCAGCCTTAAAGATTATAAGACTAGATTCCCAATTTGCTACCCGAAACTGCAAAGTCGTTTGTGCTGTTTTTCTGCCGACTCCACAACATGGGCCATCAAGACGCTCGTGGTCACGCTTCCAACCCCGCCCGGGACGGGCGTGATCTGCGCGACTAGCGGCTCGACTTCGTCAAATTTTACATCTCCGCAGAGTTTATTCTTCTCAGTATTCCAGCCAATGCCCACATCTATCACTGTTTGGCCTTCGGCGAAGTATTCGGCGCCGATGGTCTCCATCTTGCCGGCGGCCACCACCACGATGTCGGCATCGCGGGTGATGGACTGCATGTCGGTAGTGCGGGTGTGGCAGATGGTCACGGTGGCGTGCCTGTGCATGAGCATCATGGCCACCGGGCGCCCGATCACCAGGCTGCGTCCGACCACGGCCGCCTTCTTGCCCAGAAGCCCGATGCCGTAGTGGTCGAGGATCTCGATGCATGCCTGCGCGGTGCAGGGCGCGAACCCCTCGCCGCTGTTCATGAACACCCCGGCCATCGAGCCGGCGGTGATGCCGTCCACGTCTTTGGCAGGGTCCATCGCGTCCACTATCGGCCGGTCGTCCAGGCCTTCGGGAAGCGGGCGGAACATCAGGATGCCGTGCACCTCGTCGTCGGCGTTGAGCTTGCCGAACTCCGCCTCAAGCTCGCCTTGCGTGCAGGTGGCCGGCAGCACCACGCGCCTCACGGCCACGCCCACCGCCTCCGCCCGCTTGACGAGGCCGCGCTCGTACGACAGATCGTCGGCACGCTCGCCCACGCGCAGCACCGCGAGCGTGGGCTGCGTCCCGGCCTCGATGAGCCTCTCGGTCTTCTCGGCAAGCTTGGCGCCCAGCGCGGCGGCCACCTCTTTGCCGTCTAGAATCTTGGCCATGCTAGCTCCTGATCTTGGTCATCACGGTCTCGTAGACCCTGTCGGCCAGCGGGCAGTAGGTGTCGAGAAGGGAGCTTGCCGCGCGCTCGAGCTTGGTGGCGTACTCCTTGTCCTTCATGAGCTGCGTGTTCACGAACACGTTGAGCGCGGCGCCGCGCATCGCGGTCTTGCACATCACGGCTCCCACGCCCACGTCGGAAAGCGCGATAGCGGTGCCGATCTGGCCCATGCGCTCGTGCATCTCGATCGCGCGTCCCAACACGCACATCATGTCGATGGGCACGGCGCAGGCAACGCGCAGCGCCTCTTCCATCACGGTGTCGCGCGTCGGGTCGTCTTTGGGAATCCCGTAGGCGCGCGAGAGCGGCTCGAACGCCTCGGCATCGGCATCGATGAGCGACAGCAGCTCCAGGCGGATCTGCTCGCCCTCTTCCACCAGCACGCGAACCTCGTCCTCGATGTCGGCGTACTTGGGCTTGCCTATGGTGAGGTTGCCCACCATGTTGGAAAGCGAGATTCCCACGGCGCCCACCAGAGCGGAGGCACCTCCGCCACCGGGAACGGGATTCTTGGATGCGAGCACCTCGGTAAAGTCGCTCACGTTTCTATCTAGAAAAGTCATGGGTTGCTCAGCTCCTAACGCAAGCCTAGAACAGTCCCGTGATCCGCCCCTCGGCATCCACGTCGATGCGCTCGGCGGCAGGATGCACGGGCAAGCCGGGCATCGTCATCATGTCGCCAGTGAGGGCCACGATGAAGCCCGCGCCCGCGCTTACCTTGAGCTCGCGCACCGCCATCCAGAAGTTGCGGGGCGCGCCCAGAAGCGCCGGGTCGTCGGAGAACGAGTACTGCGTCTTGGCCATGCAGATGGGAAGCTGCCCGTAGCCGTTGGCCTCGAGGCTGCGGATCTGCTCGATGGCCTCGCCCACGAGGTTGATGCCGCCTGCGTGGTAGATCTTGGTGGCGATGATGTTGAGCTTCTCCTCGATCGAGGCTTCCAGATCGTAGGAGAACGCGAAGCTGTTGGGATAGTCGCACAGGCGCACTACCTCTTCGGCCAGCTCCTTGCCGCCCTTGCCGCCCTTGGCGCACACCTGCGAGAGCACCACGTTGACCCCGAGGTCGCGGCACTTGTCCTCCACGAGCTGCAGCTCGGCGGGGGTGTCGAGCGGGAACTGGTTGAGCGCCACCACCGCGGGAAGCCCGAACACCTTGGTGATGTTCTCCACATGCTGCAGCAGGTTGGGAAGGCCGCGCTCGAGTGCATCGAGGTCTTCGTGACCCAGCTGGTCGAGGGCCACGCCGCCGTGCATCTTGAGCGCGCGGACCGTGGCCACTATCACCACCGCGCTGGGGCGGATGCCCGTGTAGCGGCACTTGATGTCGAGGAACTTCTCGGCTCCAAGATCGGCGCCGAAGCCGGCCTCGGTAACCACGTAGTCGGCCAGCTTCATGGCCGTGCGGGTGGCGATCACGGAGTTGCAGCCATGCGCGATGTTGGCGAACGGGCCGCCGTGCACGAATGCGGGCGTATGCTCGAGCGTCTGCGCGAGATTGGGCTTGATGGCGTCTTTGAGCAGCGCCGCCATGGCGCCGTTGGCCTTGAGCTGCTCGGCCGTGACGGGCTTGCCGTCGAAGGTGTAGCCCACCACTATGCGGCCGAGCCTCTCCTTGAGGTCGGTGAGCGAGGTGGCCAGGCAGAAGATCGCCATGACCTCGGAGGCCACTGTGATGTCGAATCCGTCCTGCCTGGGCATGCCCTGCGAGTGGCCGCCGAGGCCGTCCACGATGCTGCGCAGCTGGCGGTCGTTCATGTCCACCACTCGCTTCCACGTGATGCGCCTCACGTCGATGCCAAGCTCGTTGCCCTGGTGAATGTGGTTGTCTAGCATGGCGGCCAGCAGGTTGTTGGCCGCGCTGATGGCGTGGAAGTCGCCGGTGAAGTGCAGGTTGATGTCTTCCATGGGAAGAATCTGCGCATACCCGCCGCCCGTGGCACCGCCCTTGATGCCGAACACCGGGCCCAGCGACGGCTCGCGCAGCGCGACCATCACGTTCTTGCCGATGTAGTGCAGGCCGTCGGCCAGACCCACCGACGTGGTGGTCTTGCCCTCTCCTGCGGGGGTGGGGGTGATTGCGGTAACTAGGATGACCTTGCCATCGGGCTTGTCGGCCAGGTCGTTCATGATGCTGGGGTCTACCTTGGCCTTGTAGCTGCCGTAAAGGTCGAGATATTTCTCGTCGATTCCGGCTGCAGCGGCAATCTCGCGGATGTCGAGCATTTCGGCTTCCTGCGCGATTTCGAGATCGGACTTGAGTTCCATACCTACAGTCCTCCTTAAGTCGGAGCGAACCGGACACAGCAAAAGTATACGTTGAATGCATTTAAGCCGGGGAATCGCAACCCCTATAACGCCCGATAAACAGGGCAAGCGCGAACCTCGAGACGCCCGAGGGCATCCGCGATGCGCGCTCCGTGCTCGATACACTTTACAGGAAAAGCCTCGCGATTGCCCAGATGGCAAATCCCAGAAGAGCCAGCAGGAATATGGTGGAGGCTATCGAGCATCCCATGCGGTGGGTCATCGACATGTCCATCATCTTGCCGGTCACGGACTGGTTGCGCTTGTAGCTCATGCGGCCGTGCTGCTCCTTGGTGAGCTTGGCGAGCTTGGTCATGTGCCACTCTCCACCGCTCTCCACCACCTTGGCGAACTGCTCCTGGTTGAGGTCGAGGCGCGGGTGGTCGCCTCCCTTGATGCGCTGCACCTGCTTCGCCTCGTACTGCTCGAGAGCCGCACGGATATCGTCTGCGCAGTCGGGCGCGATGCACATGATCGCGGCTTCGCCGAAGAACCCGCCTTCGGCACTGGAGTAGGTCACGAGCGAGAGGACCGACTTCACGGTCCAGCCGTTGGAGATGAGCGAGGCGAGATGCGGGGAGTCTGCCCAGGGCACGCGGCCTATCGGGATTCCGGTGGTCGTGGAGACCCACAGCTCATCGTCGCCTGCGCCATCGATAGGCGCCACCGCAAGCTCGACTCCGATGTAGCTCGCGGAGTTGGCCAGGAGCTTCTGCCCGTCTTTGCCCTCGCCCAGGAAATCGACGTAGCACCCCTGGAGGCACTTCGCAGCCTTCGGAAGCTTGGAGTGCGCTTCCTGCTCGCCCGCGCCGTCTTCGGCGGTGCCGGCGGCTTTCTGGTCTTGCTCGTCTAGCGGGTTGGTGATGTTCATGCTTGCAACACTTTCTCGATGCGTCTTTCGCGGCCAGGCGGCTCGGCCTCTAGATGCCCAGGAACTCCTTGATAGCGGGCATCTCCAACTCGACCTGCGCCTTGCCCAGCGCGTAGTTCTTCTCGAGCGTGGGCACGTCGGTGGTGGAGCTGGTGGCCGTCACGTCCTTGGCGTAGAACACGTACGCCTTGCCCTCGCTCTCGAGAGCCTCGAGCTTGTCGCATGCGTCGTTGTACCTCTGCGCGCGCGTGTTGAGAGCCTGCCTGAGATACGGCCTTGTGGGAAACAGCAGCCGCATGGGGTTGTCGACCTCTTGCTTGCGGTACTCCTTTGGCCTGGTGCGCACCACCAGCAGCTTCTCGAAGCCGTCGCGCAGCGCCTTGTCCACCAGAAGCCCGGCGCTTTCGCCCAGGCCGCCGTCGTAGTAGCAGTACCCGTCGATTACCGGGGGAGGCATCACGATCGGCAGCGTCGACGACGCCCTCACCCTGCGCATGAGGTTGCCAAGCGAGCCCATGTCGTCGCGCGTCCAGTACACCGTCTCGCCGGTGTCGCGCCTGAAGCCCTCGATGGTGAGCTTGGCGGGGTTGCTCATGAAGTCGGTGAAGCGGAACGGCAGCAGCTCGCCCGGCCTGCACGACTCCTCGTAGATGTAGTGCGCGTTGAAGTATCCCTTGTGGGAGAGGAAGGTGTCCATCCCGCCGAAGTGCGGCGCCGCGGCGAATCCCACGAACGACTGCTTGGTGCGCCACTGGTCGCGGCAAACGTAGTTGACCGCGTTGCTCGACCCGGCCGACACGCCGTACACGTTGTCGAAGAACAGCTCTTCGTCGATCAGCGCGTTGGCGACGGCGCAAGTATAGGAGGCGCGCATGCCGCCGCCTTCGAAGATAAGCGCCGTGTCGAAGATGTTGTTTTCCATGGCTGCACTATAGCATACAAAAGTGCTGCGACCGCCCAAGCGGTCCCGTATTTGCCGCCTTTGCGCGTGCGCGGCTCTAGGCCTTGTTCACCGAGCGCGAGATCAGCTTGCGCAGCAGGTCCACCGGGATGATGGTGAAGGCCAGCGCCAGCACGAACGCCCACTCCTGCAGGTCGAGTCCATGGCACCGGAAGATCTCGCCACCTAGGTAGGCCAGAGCCACCTGCACCACCACGATGAGCAGGATGATCTTGAGAAACCCCTTGTTGCCGCGGATGTTGTCGAACAGGTTGAGCTGCTCGGTGCGGGCGTTGAACGCGTTGAACACCGCCGAGAACACGAAGAAGCAGAAGTAGCCGGTCATGAGGAAGTTGTTGTCGGCCGCCGCGCGGAACATCCCCCTGGCCTGCGGAACCAGCAGCAGCACCATCGACAGCACGAACACCCACAGGGCACCTGTGACGATGGCCGACCACATGTAGCGGCTCACCAGCTTCTCGTCGCGGCGTTTGGGCCGCTCGTGCATGTAGCGCTCGAGCGCGGGCTCGCCGCCCAGCGCCAGCGCGGCCAGCGTGTCCATGATGAGGTTGACCCACAGAATCTGGGTGATGGTGAGCGGGTTGCCCATCCCGATGAGGGGGAAGAAGAACGCCACCAGCACCGCCGACACGTTGACGGTGAGCTGGAACACGATGAACTTGCGGATGCTGTTGAAGATGGTCCTGCCGTAGAGCACGGCCTTCTCGATGGAGTTGAAGTTGTCGTCCAGGATCACGATCTCGGAGGCTTCCTTGGCAACCTCGGTGCCGCCGCCCATGGCGAAGCCGATGTCGGCCTTCTTGAGGGCCGAGGAGTCGTTCACGCCGTCGCCCGTCATGCCGGCCACCAGGTTCATCGACTGCGAGATGCGCACGAGGCGGCTCTTGTCGGTGGGCAGCGCGCGGGCCACCACCCTGAGGTTGTGCAGGTTGGCCGCGACCTCCTCGTCGGTCATCTCGCGCAGCTCCGCGCTGGTGATCACGAGGTTGTCCTCGCTCTGGATAAGCCCGACCTCCTCGGCGATGGCCGCCGCGGTTTCCCTGCGGTCGCCGGTGATCATGACCACCTGGATGCCCGCCGCCTGGGTCTGGCGGATGGCCTCCACCGACTCGGGGCGAATGTCGTCGCGGATGCCCACGAGACCCACCATGGTCCATCCGGTGGAGGTGTCGAGATGGTCTCCGTCGATCGCGGCCTCGCACTCCGCGAAGGCCAGCACGCGGATGGCCTTGGCCGCCAGCTCGTCGATCACGGCGTTCACGGCATCGAGGTCGATGGGCTGCCTTGCGCCATCGGCATCGTAGGCCGCGTCGCATCCGGCCAGCACGATCTCGGGCGCGCCCTTGAGCAGCACGCGTCTCTCCGAGGTGGGCTGCACCGCCGAGAACTTGCGGGCGCTGGTGAAGGGAATCTCGGCGTGCATGCGGCCCTTCTCGACCGCGCAGTCGCTCACGAAGTCGAGCAGCGCCCTCTCCGTCATGTTGCCGCCGATCGCCCGCACCGCGTCGCCGGTGCCGGTGAGCATGGCCTCGCTGTTGCAGCATGCGCATTCGACGAACTTGCCCCGCACCGCCTCGCTGGTCTCCGAGATGCGCCTCACCCGGTTGAGCGAGCCGTCGATGAACGTGACCACCTCGAGCTGCCCCTTGGTGATGGTGCCCGTCTTGTCGCTGAACAGGATGTTGAGGCTGCCCGCGGTCTCGATGCCGTTGATGTCGCGCACCAGCACGTTGTCCTTGAGCATCTTGCCCATGTTCATGGACGACACCAGCGCGATCATGAGCGGCAGGCCCTCGGGCACCGCCATCACGATGATGATCACGGCGAACATCACGGCCTGCACGAGGTCGTTGACGATGGTCATCCAGTTGGAGCAGTAGGCCGCGATAGCCGCGGCGTCAAAGCCGTTGGCCACCACTATGGCCTGGAACAGGTACGCGAAGGCGATCGCGATGCCCATGATGTAGCCGAAGCGGCTGATGGTGCCGGCCAGCTGGCCTAGCTTGAGCTTGAGCGGCGACTCGCGGCCGTCGTCTTGCTGCAGCTCGCTGGCGATGGTGCCGTACATGGTGGAGTCGCCCACCGAGCTGACCTGCATGATCGCGTTGCCCGAGCACACGATGGCGCCGCGGTAGAGGTCGTGCGGGTTGAGGAAGTCGATGTCGTCAGGGTCGGGGGAATAGCCCGGCTCGGCCGCCGTCTTGTGGGCCTCGGCCGACTCGCCGTTGAGCACCGACTGGTCCACGCTCAGCGAGCCGTCGAACACGAAGCCGTCGGCCGGGATCTTGTCGCCCGATTGCAGCAGCACGCAGTCGCCCACCACGATCTGGTCGATGGAGATCTCCACGACCTCGCCGTCGCGGTAGACCTTGCACGATATCTTGGAAGCCTCTTCCTGCAGCTTCTGGAACGCGCCCTCGTTCTTGTACTCCGAGTAGGTGGACACGAACGTGGCGATGATCACGGCTGCGGCGATGCCCACCGACTCGTACCACTCGCTCTGGCCCATGAAGGTGAAGACCACGTTGATGATGAGCGCCACGCACAGGATCTTGATCATGGGGTCGCCGAAATTGCCCCAGAGCTTGGCCCAGAACGTCTCTCGCTCGACCTCGGTGAGGCTGTTGGCGCCGTGCTGCGCCCTGGACTCTTCTACTTCGCTGCTCATGAGGCCTATCTTGCCCATCGGCGATCCTTTCGGTGGTTCTCTAGCGTGATCTGAGTGCGCTGCAAAGGCTCGCGTCGTGCGGAGACGTTCGCCGTACGGGGTTCCGCGCACCAAACCCTACAATCTTACACTAGCCCTGGCCGATGGCGGCCCTTACGTCGTGCATGCGAGATGGTTTTGGCGGGCGAGCATGGCCGGGCTATTTGGTAACATTAGACGTTGCCGTTTGCAGCGAGCGCGCAGGCTGTATCCTGTGCGCATGGGGCTGCATTTCGAGAGTTTGGAGAAGGGGGCGCCATATTGGCTGAGCAAGCTGGCGCAGGCACTGCCGCCGACTATCTGGTTTCGGGGACCGATCCTGCCGTGGCCGCGAGCTACGAGCACCTGGTCGAGAAGGCCGCAAGTGCCAGGTACGGGCTGATGGAGAGCCAGTACGTGGTGGTCGATACCGAGACCACCGGCCTCAAGGCCGGCACCGACGAGCTTATCGAGATAGCGGCTGCGATCATGGACGGCCCCGACGTGGTGGACACGTTCCAGACCTTCGTGAACCCGGGCCGCCACATCACGGAGTTCATCACCGACCTCACCACCATCTGCGACGACGACGTGGCGGATGCACCCGAACCTGCCGAAGCCGTGGCGATGCTGCACGAGTTTGCAGGCAACAGGACCTGCAT
>CAVFRF010000038.1:0-7509 GCA_963624975.1 Bacteroidaceae bacterium | reverse complement strand
AGCTTTACGAAGAACTCGTCCATACCTTCTCATCGAACACCGCTTGCGTCAGCCATGAGCCGCCCGACTCCACGACTATCTCGTCTGGGTTCACGCGCTCGAGGTGCCTCGGCTCGGACCCGGTTTTCCAAAGCCCGCTCCGGTAGAACGTGGATTTGCCGGCACCGTTGACCCCCGCGAAGACGATATACCACGGCATGCAACCGAATCGCATCAGAAGACTCCCTGTTCGATGAGCTCGAGCTGCTTTTGCTTGAGAAAGAAGTCCGACACCGCGGCGCGGAATGCTGCGATTTCGGGATCGCCGTAGGATTGCAGTTCCGCCGCACTCGGGCAGCTGGCGTAGTTTCGAGAGCACAAGTCGAACAGTCGCGCGAATTCGTCTGCTGCGCTAGTCGTGTCGGGCCGGTCTGCGACGGGCGCGGCAGACTTCCCGCAATCTGTGGCGACGGCGCGAGGCCGACCCGGCCCCGCGTGAGATTCTAGCCGGTTGAGCGCGTCTTCCTCTCTGATCACCCAGACCTTTCCGACCTTTCGGGCGGGAAGGATTCCGCTCGACACGAGCTGTCGTACTCGTGCGGCAGATACGCCCAGCAGCTTGGCGCATTCGATGACTGACAACATGGCTTCTCCGATTTGGCTGGCGTTCAAAGCGAACCGCGATTGCGATGCTACGCGGATGCAGATCAGACTAGCAAAAACATTGCGCAAACGCAATGTTTTATTCGAAACGCAATTTTAATTCTCGCGACTGCCTCCGAGAGTCTTGACAAGATTTCGCAACGCAATATCGCCAGCGCGAGCACCCGGATTCGGACGCGCACGCCCTCGCTCGCCTCCATGCGTCCGAGGTCGGCGAGTATCTCCTCGTTGGTAAGCTCCCGCGATTCCACGGTCGCGCATCCTTCCTCAATCCCACAGCGCGAATGCGCTTTAAGGGGATGATTCTGCTGCTGGGTGCACTTGCAACAGCGTATATGTATTTTCAAGATTCAACAACGCTCCCGAGCGCACAAACGTGCGGCTTTGCAAGCTAGAATAGCGGAGGGAACTCGTTCGGACCGAACCTACATGCAAGGAAGCCGTCAATGAACATCGCACATCGCAAGTCGAGGACAATCGTCTGCTCAATTCTGGCCGCATGCGTCTGCCTATGCTGCGCATTCGCAGCCAACGCAAGCTCCACACATGCGCAAGCCGAGGTAGCCACGCAAACCCAAGGGTGGTCGCTGGCGATAGGCTCCGTCGAGCAGAAAGACGGGCTGCGCACCACGCAGTACAACACCAACTACGACGGCTCGATCGACGTGCAGCAGTACGACAACGTGCCGTCGAGCGGCAGCTGCTACGCCATCGTGAGCATCAACGCCACGCTCGGCGCATCTAGCGGCACGTCTGCGCTCGACGTTTCGCAGCTGAGCCTCGTGGTAGATGGCACGGACTACCCGGCGGTGGCGCCCGTGTCGTCGTTTCTCACCAACCACAACTACACGACCTTCGCCGGCGAGCAGATCGTGTCGAGCGGGAGGGGCTACGTGGCCTTCGAGATCCCATCCAGCTACATGGGCAGCGACGGCACCGGATGGAGCGTGAAGTGCGGCGACGTGGAAAGCCCCGCCTTCGTGCCGCTGGGCAACAACGTCGAGACCCGCTCCAACGACGTGGATTCGCAGACCGAACGCGAGCAGCAGGCGCTTTCGAGCTACGAGCTTGCCGGCGGTGCCACGCTGGCGGACCCCTTCGTAGTGAGCAACCTCTACGGCAACGCCCCGCTCACGGCAGTGGCGATGTTCGAGACCAGCGGCGCCGAAACCGTGACGGTCACCGTGCATGGCAAGAACTCCAGCGGCGACATCACCTACACCGTGGGCGACGCGGCGACCCACCACGAGGTGCCGATCTTCGGCCTCTACGCGGGCTACGAGAACACGGTGACGCTAAGCGCGGGCGGCGAGTCGGCCGACGTCGCCATCGAGACGCAGGCGCTTCCCGACACCGTCGAGAACGTGGACAAGGTCGGCTCCTACGGCGTGCAGCAGATGGGCCAGCTCTTCGTGCTGCAGTCGCCGCACCAGGTGGTGTTCGACAACAACGGCGACGTGCGCTGGTACCTCTCCGAGGAATGGTCGTGCAAGAAGCTGGAATCCGACTCGTCGTACCCGGTGCAAATCGACTCCGATGGCGGCGGTTTCTGGTATTGCCGCAACAGGCTCACCTCCTCGGTGTACTCCCAGGCCGGCGAGCTTATACACATGTCGTGGATCGGCAAGGTCGAGAAGCTGGTGTCGAGCGCCGGCTTCCAATGCGACCACGACTTCGAGGTCGTGAACGACTCGACCGTGTACTACATCGCCGACGGCATGTACAACGATGCCGCGATTGCCAAACTCGACCTCGACACCGGCCAGATCGAGACGTTCCTCGAGATGTCGGACTTTCTCGACGAGAACGTGGCGCCCTCCTACGACGGTGCATGGGACGACCTGTGGCACATCAATGCGATCCAGTATCTCGAGTACGACGATTCGTTCGTGCTGTCGCTGCGCAACCAGAGCATGGTGGCCAAGGTCGACGCGACCACCGGCGAGGCCAGATGGATCTTTACCCCCGCCAGCGGCACGAACGACGATGGCAGCACATGGGCCAGGCAGAGCCGCTACTCCGACATCGCGGTGATGCCCGCCGCCGACGATGCCGGCTTCGAGTGGTTCTACGACCAGCACGACGCCAACGTGGCCTCATACGACGCCGATGCGGGAACCCTCACGCTGGCGCTGTTCGACAACGGCACCTACCGCTACAACTTCGGCGACGACGTGAACGGCAATGCCTACAGCCGCATGGTGACCTACGAGATAGACGAGAACGCCAAGACGGCCAGGCAGGTGCTCTCCTGGGGAGAGCAGCGCGGCAGTGAGCTGTACTCCTGGTGGTACGGCTCTGCACGCGTGCTGGACAACGGCCACTTCGTGGGCGATTTCTCCGTGTACAACGACACCGGACACTCGCACATCGTGGAAGTGGACGAGAACTCCAAGCTGGTGGCCGAGTACCAGGTGAACCGCGCGGCCAACGGCGCCTACAGGGCCACGATGCTCGACCTCGGAGACGCCTTTGGCAACCTCGCGCTCGGCGGGCAGGACGGCAGCGAAGTGCACCGCTACGTCAGCGGCTACTGGAGCGCCAGCTCGCTCGACGTCACAGGCGAGTTCGACTCGCTCTCCATCTCAGACATCTTCAGGGACGACGACACCTTCTCGCTCCTGGGCAGCCTCTCGGTGACGAGCGGCAGCGGCCTCTCGCAAGTGGCCGTGGTGCTTTCCGGCGACCAGGGCACCTACGAGTTCGAGGCGATAGCGTGCGGCGGCTACAACCGCTTCTACGCGCTGGGGCTGCCCCTGCAGTCGCTGCCCGACGGCACCTACTCGGTGTACCTCGAGGCCACGGCCGGAGACGGCACCTGCATCACGCAGTCGCTGGACAAGAGCCTGCAGGTGGGCGCCACGGCGTCCACGACGATCGCCACCGCGACCAACATCCCCGACTCCAGCCAGGAGGCCATCTTGGAGTCTCTCACCGCGTCGGCCGCGCAGTCCACGTTCGACGGCATGACGGTGGTGCAGGACCCGTTCGGCATCTCTCCCCTCACGGCCATGGCGCTGTTCTCGACCGACGACATGTGCTCGGTGCACGTGACGGCGCACGGCAAGGACTCCTCCGACGACGTGTCCTACGACGTGGAGGGCACTCGCGCTCTGCACGAGGTGCCCATCGTGGGCCTCTACTACAACGACACCACCGAGGTGACCATCCAGCTCACGCACGCCGACGGTTCCACGGAAGCCAAGCAGCTCTCGCTCACCACTGGCACGGCGCCCAACACCAACAAGATCTGCAACATAGAGGTGAGCTACGACGAAGCCGACGAGTCGCAGATCGCCCCCGGCCTCACGTTCTGCGCGCCTTCGGGCGGCACCTACTTCTACGCGGTGGACAAGACCGGCGCGATCCGCTGGTACTACGCGTATTCGGGCAACATCGGCATCGACGGGGTGAGCTTCACACAAAACGACCATCTGCTCGTCCTCGACGGCGGCAGAGGCGCGGAGGCCGAGACCAACAACTTCGGCGCGCAGGAGATCGACCTTCTGGGAAGGGTGTACAGCGAGTACTTCCTGCCCAACATGAGCTTCCACCACGAGCTGAAGGAGCTTTCGGACGGCAATCTCATCGCCGCTGCCACCGACTACTCCAAGGACACCATCAACGACGTGGTGGTAAAGATCGACCGCAGCACCGGCGCGATCCTGCAGCGCTGGGACATGGACGAGATACTCGGCCGCTACGGCATCTCGCGTCTGGGCACGCCCTCGTTCGAGCTGCCCGCGCTCGTCGACGATTCGGGCCAGACCTACAACCGCAACTGGTTCCACAACAACTGCGTGCTGTACGACGAGAGCGACGACAGCCTCATACTGTCGAGCCGCCACCAGTCGGCGGTGTTCAAGATCGACGCGGCCACCGGCGACGTGAAGTGGGTGCTCTCCGACCCCGAGTGCTACGAGGGCACCGGGCTCGAACAGTACCTGCTCACGCCAGTGGACTCGTCGGTCGACGCCAGCGAGTTCGAGTGGCAGTACGGCCAGCATGCGCCGATGATCTGCTCCGACGGCGACATCGCGCTGTTCGACAACGGCAACTACCGCACCAAGCTCGCCGAGGACAGGACGTTTGCGCCCAGCAACTACTCGCGCGTGGTCAAGTACCATGTGGACGAGAGCGCCATGACGGTGTCGCAGGTCTCGGAGTTCGGCGAAGAGCTGGGCGGCGAGCACTTCTGCGCGCTCATCGGCGACGTGGACGAGCTTGGCGAGGGGCACTATCTCGACACGTTCGGCGGGCACTGCCTCACCGGGCCTGATGGCGAGGTGAGCGACAGCTCGGGCGCGCCGTACATGAAGGGCGCGCTCTACGAGGTCGAGGACGGCAAGGTGATCTGGCAGCTGTCCTCCACTCCCAACCTGCCCATCCGCTCCAGCGCCATATACCGCAGCGAGCGCGTGAACCTCACCACGCTGGCCTACACCTACGATTCGTCGCACGGGCAGCAGTGGCTTGGCGACGCCGGCGAGGCCACTTCGGCGGAGCTTGACACGTCGCAGTTCGTCGAGGGGCTTTCCAACGTGACGCTGAGCAAGGCTACCAACGAGGGCAACCGCATCGTGCTGACGGGCACGGTTGCCAACCCGCTGAGCGTGAGCAAGCTCTACGTGGGAGTGACCGGGTCGGATGGCGGAGAGACCTGCTACCCGGTGACGGTGGCCGCCAACGGCTCCTTTACGGCAAGGCTGCCGCAGGGCATCGGCATCTGGGAGTCGGGCAGGACCTTCAGGCTCTACGCGGTGATGTCCGACGGTCTCAAGCTCTGCTGCGACGTGGACTACGAGGTGTCGGGCATGGGAACCTTCGCAGCTAGGATCGACGGCGAGTCGACGCTGGCTGCCGGCAGCTCCGAGTCGTACTCGCTCTCGCTCAGCCCTTCGGAAGGCATCGACAAGGCTGCCAGCTGGCAGTCTTCCAACAGCGAGGTGCTTGCCGTGGATGCCGCCGGCAACGCGAAGGCGCTCAAGCCGGGCGTGGCGGTGCTGAGCGCGAGCAGCTCCGACAACGGCACCAGCGCCCAGATGGTGGTAACGGTTACGGGCACCGCGATTTCGGACAGCAGCCTGACGCTGCGCCGCGACGAGAGCTATGCGCTCTCGGTGGCATCGCTGGGCGCGGCGGACACGGGCGACGTGTCGTGGTGGAGCTCCGACGAATCGGTGGCAACCGTGGATTCGAACGGCCTGGTCTGCGGAGTCGAACCCGGCGAGTGCATCGTGTACGCCAAGGCGTCGGGCACCATCGTGAAGGCCACGGTGAAGGTGACCAGCACCCTCGCCGACGGCGTGTACACCATCGCCTCGCGCCTCGACGAGAGCATGGTGCTCGACGTCGCCGGGGGCAGCAGCTCCAACGGCGCCAACGTGCAGCTCTACAAGGACAACGCCAGCGACGCCCAGCAGTTCCGCATCGAGTACGAGGGCGCGGGCAAGTACACCATCTCGTCGCTGTGCTCCGACAAGCTGCTCGACGTGCAGTGGGGCAGCACCGATTCGGGCGCGAACGTCTGGCAGTACGAAGCCAACGGCAGCCTCGCCCAGAGCTGGTACATCGACGTGGACGGCGGCGGCTATTGGACCATCACCTCTGCCCTGAGCGGAATGGCGATCGACGTGGCCGACGGTCACAGCTCCAGCGGCACCAACATCCAGGTCTACAACCCCAACGGCACCAAGGCCCAGCAGTTCAGGATGGTCAAGCGCTTCGCCGACGGAATCTACAGCATAGAGTCGAAGCTCAAGTCCAACATGGTGGTGGACATCAGCGATGCCTCGTCGGAGCAGGCCAACGTGCAACTGTGGGCGTCTAACCGCTCCGATGCGCAGCTCGTGCTCATCCGATATGCGGGCGAAGGCGCCTACGAGATCCGCTCGCTGTGCTCGGGCTACGCGTTCGACGTGGCGGACGGCTCTACCGATATCGGGGCCAACGTGCAGCAGTACTACCCCAACGGCACGGTGGCCCAACGCTGGTACCTACGCGCCAACGACGACGGGTCGTACAAGATCGTCTCCGCGCTTTCGGGGCATTGCCTGGACGTGGCCAACGGCAGCGCCACCAGGGGAGCCAACATCCAGGTGTGGAGAGACAACGGAACCGCCGCGCAGTCGTTCGACCTCGTTTCGGCGGGCACCACGGTCTCGCTGCAGTCGGCTATCGACGAGAGCTACTGCCTGGACATCTCCGGTGGCTCCAGCTCTGCGGGTGCCAACGTGCAGCTCTACAGGTCCAACGGCACGGCGGCCCAGAAGTTCTACCTCAGCCAGACGCTCGACAACGGCAGCAGGTACCTGCTGCCCCTCACGGGATTCTGCTCGCTCGACGTTGACGGTGCAGGCACGGCACCCGGCACCAACGTGCAGCAGTGGCGCATAAACGGCACCGATGCCCAGCGATGGTACATGTCGTATTGCGGAAGCGGCAAGTACGAGCTGGTGAGCGTGGCAACGGGCAACGCGCTCGACGTAAGCTCTGGCGTGGCGGCAAGCGGCCAGAACGTGCAGACCTGGACGAAGAACGGCACCGATGCCCAGCGCTTCAAGCTGGTGAGCGAGAAGGCGTTCGCAGCTGCGGCTCTGCGCTAGGCGGGCGCGCCCGCTCGGTGCCAGGCGGGCGCGTCAGCTCTGCGCTAGGCGACTCGCCCGACAGCGGGCGCGTCCACGCGCCTAGCGCATCAAGCGGTTCGACCGCACTCTTGACAAGAATCGGACCTCAACGGTTCAAAAATGCCGACACATGACGGCGATTCGCGCTCCCTTTCCCCGTCGCAGCCTGCGGTCGAAAATGGCAGACACAACATATTGTGTTCTCTGCTCGAAAATAGCTCGCAAACACTACGGCACCCGG
>CAVFRF010000037.1:0-13196 GCA_963624975.1 Bacteroidaceae bacterium | reverse complement strand
CTCCGGTTCTGGCCAGCATCAGGATCTTGCCCTCCCACAGCGCCAGGCTCACGGTGCCGTAGTAGCCTTCGTGCTCCTTGCCCTTCGCATCGCAATAGCTCGGCAGGTTGCCCACTCGCGTCCAGGTATCCGACTCGATGTCGTAGCGGTACATCTCGCTTATGTTCTGCTGATAGGGCACGGTTTCCGGAAAGTCCCACGATTGCGGTATCGCGTAGATGGAGCCGTCCAAGCCGATCATCCGCACGCCTATGGAGTTGCCGGCAAATCCGGACGAATCGAGCGAGATCGTCTCCTCGAAGAGCGCCACGTCGCCGCTGGGCGCGTTCTGGCTAAAGCTCAGCACGAAGGTCTCGCAGCACGAGCTGCCCTCGGCCGTGCGCACCTCCACGGCGCGTTCGCCCGAGGTGAGCTGGTCGGGCGCCTTGACGCGGATGCTCTCGGCGCTCCACGAAACCACCTCCGCAGCGTAACCGCCCACAGTCACGGTGCCCTGCCGGTCGCCGAAGCAGATGCCCTCGATGTCGATGTAGTTCTGGCCGCCCTTCTCCCCCTCGCGCACCTGCGCGCTCGAGATCACGGGGTTGGCCTCGCTTCTGTTGGCGAGCTTGGAGAGGTCCAGCGTGCCGCCGGAGGTGCACTTGCCGGCGTACTGCCCGTTGCTCGACGACGTGCAGCTCTTGAGCAGCTGCACCGTTTGGAGGGCACGCTCCGAAGGTGCCTTGCCCTGGTCCACCGTTGCCGAGCATATGGCGGCCGAGGCCGTGGCCAGAGGCGCCGCCATGGAAGTTCCGGACATTATCGTGTAGGGCACCTTCGAGTTGCCCAGCCCCACGCAGTCGATGTAGAGCTTGTCGGTATCGGCGGGTATCTCCTCTTCGCTCAGCACCGCAAGCTCGAGGGACACCACGATGTAGCCGGTGTCGTCGTCGCTGGCAGTTGCCGCGTCGGAAGCCGTGTCGGCATCGTCCGGGTGCCACACCAGCGAGGTGTCCCGTGGCTCCTTGGCCCACAGGAAGAACTTGTCGAGCTGGCAGCTGGCGTTGTACCATCCGAGGTCGTTGTTGCTCCTCACGCTGAAGTCGGTGTCGCGGAGCATGTACGTCTCGCCATCGCTTCCCACCACCTCGATGCTCGGCACGACCCCGGAATACGGCGCTCCTTCCGAGGTGGTGGCGAAGCCCAGCATGCTCACCTTGGAGAGGTTGCCGCGCGATACCGGAATCTTGAACGTGAGCGCATAGGTGTAGTCGGCGTTCTTGAGCTGCGCTCCCGTGACCACCAGCGCACCGCTCTCGTCGTAGTGATAGCTGCTGTCGGGCGAGGCCGTGAGCTTGTTCTCATCCTTGATGGCCTCGGTGCCGTACCCCAGGTACGCCTCGATGCCGCCATTGCCGTCGAATGTGTCGTAGACCGCGTTGGCGCCGATGTCCTGCACCATCGACGGGATGTACATCGACTTTGACGTGCAGTACGTGCTCATGATCATGGAGCCGGGCGAGAAGAGGTCCGTCGCCTTCGCGCCGTAGTTGGAGAAGGTCGAAACGCTGCTGCTCTGACCGGTGGAATTCACGATCACGGCATATGGGCTGCTCGATATCGAAGTCGAGGTGAAGACGTTCACGTCGATGTCCTGGGAAGAGTTTCCGGAGGCGAAGACCGACACCGCGCCCTTCTCGCCCAACGCGTTGATGGCGAGGGTGAACGCCCCGTAGGACATGTCGGCGCCCCAGGAATTGTTGACCGCGCGGACGTCCACGCCGTCGTCGATTGCACGCGAGAGGTACTCGTAGCACTCGATGGCCTCGGTGTAGCCGCATGCTCCGGTGACGTTCGTGCCCGTCTTGCACGCCAGCAGCTTCACCCCGTTGGCGGCACCGCTAGTGCCCTGGCCGTTCCACTGCGCCGCTATGATGCCGGCGACGTGCGTGCCGTGCCCGTAGCCGTCCAAGGGCTTCGTCTTGTCCCGGCTGTAGTCGCTCGTGGAGTTGTAGCCGTACTTGCCGCCGCCGACCTTGTCCATATGGTCGGTCATGTCGTACATCACGCCCTCGAGGTCGGGATGCGTGTAGTCGATCCCGGTATCCACGATGGCGACCACACCCGCCGCATTGGTGGAGCTGGTGTTCCAATCGGGCACGTTGGCGCTGAAGCCCGCCAAGCGGGTGCCGGTCATCACCGTCATGCACGAAGCGCCGCTGTTGGCCCACTGGTAGCTGGTGATGTCGCCGATCTGCTCGAGGCTAGCCACCATCGAGTCGCCCGGCTTGAAAGCCTCGGCGCTTTCGTCGACCGCGGTGGTTGCTTCGGCGGTCGCGAGAGCTGCGCTTGCGTCAACCCCAGCCGAGCTGGCCGCTGACGCAGTATCGCTCTCGCTTGCGGCTTTGTTTGCAACTGCATCCGAGCGAGTCGTGCCGCTCAATCCTGCAATGCCGGTCAGCACTTCGACGATCGCCGACTCGGCTTGCGACGCATGCGCGTCATCGGAAGCCGCACCGCCATCGCTTGCGTCTACATAGGAGACGTAGTTGGGTTCTGCGCATATAACGCGCGGGTCCTTCTCAAGGGCTTCTAGGAGTTCGCGCGTGCTCATGTCGTCGCGCTTGACGGCAACGATGCGCACGGCCGATTCCTCGTCGCTAGATGCATCGGCCTCGCCGGCAGCTACGTCGCGTGCGGAAGTCTCATCTGTGCCTGCTGCAACGGATTCGCTTCCCGCCAAAGCAGCATCTGCATCGGAGGCAACCATGGAATCCGCGCTTGCCGCATCAGCCGCGGCCACGGCTGTTTCCACCTCGGATTCGCCGAACGTGAGGGCCGCCGCGCTCTCGGATGCCTCGAACAGGCTCTCGCTTCCCGATAGCACGTCCTCGCTGGCAGCTTGCCCGTCTTCGTTTATGAAGCTTAGCTCCGCCTCGCCGCCATCGGCAACGACCGCCACGGCCTCGCCTTCCCTGTACTCGCAGCTTTCCAGCATCTGGTCGATGTTGTCGCGCCAGTTCGTCTGCTCGCTTGCATCGGAACTCGACGCACCGGCAGCCAACGCATTCAGCGGCAGAAGCGACACCGCCAGCACCACAGCCAGCACCACGCTGGCAACCTTGCGAACCGTTGCCACGTTTCTGGCGTTGCGTTCCTTCGAAATCTCGCGCATCTTGGACGCACCCCCGAAACTGCTCATTCCGGTTTTGCGTTCCGCCGATGTGCGCGAAATTTCGCGCGCCCGCCCAGTTTGCCCACCACGAGCATGTCGAGCCAGGAAATTCCCCATGTTCTCTCCGATGTTCGACCCCAAAAGTTAGCCACCGAACATTGTAGCCCCACTTCAAAAAGCCCCTCCCGAGGATTCTTGACAAAAAATCGCCCTCGACGGTTCAGAAACCCCAATACATGACGCTCCAACGCCAGCCTCGCCGTGCCCCGCAAGACCATGGGTCTCATCTCTACACTACATATTGTGTTTTGAAGCGTAATTTGGCAGCTACACACTACGAACCCGAGAAGGACAGTCTCTGCCTCATCACCCAGTCCGTCATGTGTTGGGGTTTTTGAACCACGGACCCCCGATTCTTGTCAAATTCGCAAACCGACCCCGCGAGCAACGCCCGCCGCCGCAGCTGCTCTCCGACACCACCAGCCCCGACGCCAGCTAGCTGCCCGACACCGCGGCGGCGCACCTCTCCACGAACTGCTGGATCTCCTCGTTCTGATACCCAAGGTAGTTCGGGTCCTCCACCACGAGCTTCTCTTCCCAGAAGTCGAAGGGGTGGTCGTTCGCAATATCCTTGCCCACCGACGAGTTGGTCGAATAGTATCCGTTGTAGTTGTTCCACGCGCCTTCGCCGGAGAATCCCTCTTCGCTCAGGATGTAGTCGATTAGCAGCGCGCACGTGTACGGATACGTCGTGTCGTGCACGACGGTGGCGTAGGTGCCGAAGGCGAATCCGCCGAAGCAGTTCACGTCGCCCTGCAGCGAGAACACGCCTATGCGGGCGCGTTCCTCGTCGGTGAGCTTCCGCAGCTTGCTGTAGCCCACGAGCGCGATGCGGCCGCTTGCGCCATCCCCGCCGGCCAGCTCCTGCATGATGTCGGAGCTGCTCCCGGCCGAGAAGTCGCAGTTGGCGATGAACCCCGCCGTCCATTCGAGCGAGATGGAGTCGTACTCGCCCGCCTGCCAGTCGTATCCGTAGTATGCCTTGTAGGCGCTCTTCAGCCGCTCCGCCCACTCGGGGCTTTCGAGCATGCAGAAGAAGTCCATGTTGACCTGCTCGTCGCGCGGGTCCTTCATGAGGATGCGCCCGCGCCATTCTGGCTGGGTAAGTTCCCAGACGTTGCCGAGGGACATCTGCCCGTTCGACGAGTCGTACACGAAGAGCGTCGAGCTGAACATGAAGGCCGAGGGCATCTGGTACTCGGAGTCGACGAGGTACTTGTACGCCGCCGGGAAGTAGCTGTACGCGCCGCTGTCGTTTGCAAGGACGCTCATCAGGTCCGAGTGCGAGATGAGCATGTCTGCTCCCGAACCGCCGTTCTCGATGCTGGAGACCAGCTCGGAGTAGGCGCTTTCGTCGTCCAGTTCGCGAAACACGACCTTGCCCGCAAATGAGGGGTACTTCTTGACGAAGTTGGCTACCACTTCCTCGGTGATGGAGGTGGTGGAGTAGACCGTTACCATGCCGCCGTCCATCTCCTCCCTGGCGCGGCGAAACACCTCGTCTTGGTCGAGGACGGAAGCCGATGCCAGCTTGCTCTGGACATCCTGCGTCTCGCTGGCGAAGTCGTTCTCGTGAAAGAACCCGCACCCCGCGAGCATGCAGCAGCACCCGGCCAGAAGGCAGCAGCCGAGCAGCATCAGTAGCCGCGTCCTCGTACGTCTGCTCATCTGACCTTCACCTCCAGGTACTCGCACAGAACCGCAGCCAGCTTGCTCTGCTCGACCGGCTTGGCCAGATGTCCGTTCATGCCGGCAGCCAGCGCATCGGCCACGTCCTTCTCGTAGGCGTTGGCCGTCATGGCCACTATGGGCACTTCGTCCACGTCGGATCGCCTCAGGCGGCGGATCTGCCTCGTGGCAGCGTAGCCGTCGAGCACCGGCATCTGTATGTCCATGAACACGATGTCATAGTAGCCCAGCGGGCTTGCGTCGAACTTCTCCACGGCTTCGCGGCCATCGCTCGCGGTCTCGACCTCGATGCCGCTCAGCCCCAGTATCTCGCTGGCTATCTCGAGGTTAAGCTCGTTGTCTTCCACCAGCAGGCACCTGTAGCCCGAGCAGTCGATCTGGTCCATCTCGAGCCTGGGCTCGCTGGGCCTCGCGCTGCCGCTCTCGGTCGACAGGCGCAAGGGCAGCATCACCGTGAAGGTCGAGCCCTCGCCCACCTCGCTCTGCACGTCGATGGTGCCGCCCATCGCGTCGATGAGCGCCTTGGCGATGGGAAGCCCCAGCCCCGTGCCCTGCGTCTTGCTGATGCGCACGTCCTCCTCGCGCTCGTAGGGCGTGAACATCCTCTCCATGAAGTCCTCGCTCATGCCGATGCCGTTGTCTTGCACGCGCATGAAGAAACGCCTGCGCTCTGGGTCGTCGTCGGGTTCGTCCCAGAAGCACACGTGGATCGCGCCGCCCGACGGCGTGTACTTCACGGCGTTGGAGAGCAGGTTGAGCGAGATCTTCTGAAGGGCCATCTCGTCGGCCACTATGTTGGCGTGCTCCAGCCTGTTGTCCACGGTGAGCGCGAGGTTCTTGCCCGAAACCAGGTTGGTAACGATCGTCCTGCCATCTTCCACCAGATCGGGAATGTACATCTCCGTCTCGTTAAGCTCTATCTTGCCGGCCTCCACCGTGTCGAGGTCCAGCACCTCGTTCACCAGGTTTAGCAGATAGTGGCTCGACGACTTGATCTTGCGCAGGCAGTCCTCCGTCTTCTCGGGGTCGTCCGAATTGCGGGACGCGATGTCCACCATGCCCAGGATGCCGTTGAGCGGCGTGCGCATGTCGTGGCTCATCTTGGAGAGGAACTCCGACTTGGCGGTGTTGGCGGCCTCGGCCTGCATGGCCGAGACCTTCATCTGCTGGTAGCTGGCGTTCTTCTGCATCAGCCTGCCCAGGACCAGCAGCACGAACAGGCCTACCACGATCGCCATGGTAAGCGAGAGGCGCAGCTGGCTGTACACCATGTCGCGCGTCACGCTCGGCGGGAACGTCTCCACGACCGCGAAGCCATCATGGTCGAGCGACTCCACGCAGCTGGTCTCGAACAGGCCGTCCTTCTTGCACGTGAAGCCGAAGTCGGCGCGGTTGAACAGCACGTTGGCGAGGTTGTCGAACGTCTCGTACTTGTGCGTGAGCCGGTCGAGCGAGGTGGAGTACAGCGAATCCTCGGCATGGTATTGGGAGAAGAGGTTCGTGCCGATGTGCTCTTCGTATCCAGGCGTGGCGAACACGATGTCGCCGCCGGATGTTACAAGGAAGGTGGTCGCCGTGGCTCCGTAGCATTCCGTCTGCAGCGCCTTGGCCATCCTCTCCTGCGAGAGCATGCCTACCAGAACGCCCGCGACCTTGTCGGACTGCATGACCGGAGCGTAGAAGCTCATCGCCGAGCCTCCGGGTATCTCGTCGTCGAAGCTCACCTCGACTCCCGATTTGCCCTGCATGCCCATCTTCACGAAATCCTGCGAGGCAAAAAGGGTGGCGTCTTCGCTGCCTGCCTCGATGTAGAGCTGCTGGTCGAAGGTCATGTAGTCCGCGTATTCCGAGATGTCCGTCCCAGCGCTCTTGACCTTGGCGTATCCCTGGATGTCCTTCAACGCGGAGTCGATCGTGTTGTCCATGGCGACGGCTTCCTCCTTCGTCATGGACTTGATGTACGAGAAGTTCTCCTGGTTGGCCTCGATGCTGCGGGTCACCCCGAGGTAGATCACGAAGCCCACCATCACGAAGAAGATCAGCAGCACGATGAGCTTCGACCTGCGAATGGTCTCCCTGTCGGAGCGCTTTGCGGATCTGGCGGTCCAGAAGTACCTCATGGCCGCTCACCCGCCTGTTTGCGCGAACCGGCCAGCGCATCCAGGATGTGCTCGATCTTGAGCGGCTTGGTGATGTGCCCGTTCATGCCCGCCTCGAGGCTGCGGGCCACGTCGTCGGTGAAGGCGTTGGCGGTCATGGCGAAGATGAGCACGCTCTGCGCATCGGGATGCGACAGCGCCCTGATGGTGCGCGAGGCCTCGAGGCCGTCCATCACCGGCATCATCACGTCCATGAAGATCACGTCGTAGGTACCCGGCTCCGACTTCTCGAACATGTCCACGGCCTCCTGGCCGTTCCACGCCTCGTCCACGGTCATGCCCTCGTTTTGCAGCATGAACTCGGCGATCTCCATATTGATGTCGTTGTCTTCCACCAGCAGCACGTGCATGCCCTCGACCGAGAACTCGCCGTCGTCGCCGAGCGCATCGGCATCGTCGTGGCCCTCCGGAGCCTCGGCCACCTCGAGCGGCAGGTCGATGGTGAACTTGGTGCCCTTGCCCACCTCGCTTTCCACCGAGATGGTGCCGTCCATGAGGTCCACCAGCTCCTTCACCAGCGAAAGCCCGAGACCGGTGCTGGCGTACTTGGTGCGCACGTCGTCGCGCTTCTCCTGCGAGAACGCCTCGAAGGCATGTTCCAGATACTCCGGCGCCATGCCGATGCCGTTGTCGGCCACGGTGACCCTCATCGTGGCGATGCGTCCGTCGAAGGCGACCTCCTCGACCTTTGCCAGCACCTTGCCGCCTTCGTGGTTGTACTTGATGGCGTTGCTCACGATGTTGCCCACGGCATGCTCGATATGCGACGGGCAGCAATACGCCCACGGATGCGGCATGTGCTCGTAGTCGGACTGGTCGATAAAGGCCACGCCATGGTCGTCGGCGGTCATGGTGCCGATGACGGTCTGCCCCTGGAACACGCGGCGCAGGTCGGCCACCTGCTTCTCGACCTCCATCATGCCGCTCTCGAGCTTGTTCATGTCCAGCACGTCGTTGATGAGCGACAGCAGATACTCCGAGGCCTCCCTGGTCTTCTCGCGGCACTCCGCCTGCCTCTCCGGATCGTTGCCGTAGTGGTCGGCGATGTCCAGCATTCCCATGATGCCGTTGATGGGAGTGCGCAGGTCGTGGCTCATGCGGCGCAGGAAGCTGGTCTTGCCGAGGCTGGCGATGCGCGCCTGCTCCAGCGAGTTCTCGAGCTTCTCCTGGTACTCGCGCTCGGAGCGGATGATGTCGTCGATCGAGCGGTAGCCCAGAACCGCCTCGAAGGAGTCGTCGCTCTCGTTGAGCTTGACTACCTGCATCTCGATGTGCTCCTGGTCGAGGGGGTTGGGGACCACGCGATAGCGATAATACATGCGCCCTCGCTCGTTGAGCTGGGCCATCAGGTTTTCGTTGCTCGTTGCCTGCATGTAGCCCTCGCGGTCTTCGGGCACCACGGCGCCCTCGCAGTACAGCTTGTTCACATCCCGGTACCCCTCATGGCGCTTCATCAGGTGGTCGTCGTACTTGGTGCCGTTGTTGGCCGCGTTGTGCTTCACCACCACCAGGGTGTCTTTCTTGAAGTCGACGAAGTACACCGCGTTGAAGTCCATCGCCAGGCCTTCCATCATCTTCTGGTACCTGGCGTTGGCGCGCTCGTTGGCCGCGATGATGTCGTCCTGGCTGCAGAGGTACACGAGGATCATGGTGAAGGTGAGTCCCATGTTGGCGCCCGGAACGGTGGTGATCACGGCCTGGAACGTGATGCCTATGAGGATGGGCAGCACGAACGACACGCTGCGCTTGAGGTACTCGCGCGACTCCAGGGTATGCGACTTGAGGTTGCGGTACACCGCCAATACCACGGCCAGCACGATGTAGCTGTTGCCCAGCACGAACACCATCCAAACGTACAGCGGTCCGCGATGGTAGAAGCCTTCGTCGCTCACGTAGAAGAGCAAGCCGGTCCAGTAGGACACGACGAGCATGACGACCAGAAGCGCAATGGGCAGGTATGCGACGATTCTGAACACGGGGTTCACGAACGTCTGCGATTCGGCGACGCGTTCCAGCCGGTGGAACAGCACGAAGTTCACGAATATGAACGAGATGTTGTACATGGCGTTGGCCACATAGTTCATCGGTCGTCCGGCTTCGGGGGTGAGCAGCACGCAGATAACGTCGAAGGCAGCGCACATCGCGGTTGCCGCAAGTAGCACCAGGATCCAGTACTGTCCTTTGGAGAAGCCGCGCGTGTGCGTGAGACGCCATACCAGCGTAACGTCTATGGCCAGCATGAACAGCACCGTGAGGCTATAGCTGGAGCTGAAGACGACTTCGTACATGAGCGACCTCTAGACGTGCGGCGGACGGATGCGCGAGCTTCGGCCCTGCAAGGCAGGCGCTCGCGGTGGTGCTTGTGGTGCCTGTTCGGACATCGTGGCCGATAGCGCGGTTCATTCATGCAGGGTCGCGAGCCGGTGATGCATCAAACAACGAACTCCGCGCAGACAGGGACGCGCCTTGGCGCTCCCCCGGCCCGCATCGCGGTTTAGGGCAAAATGCATACATGGGTATGATAGCAGCAAAAGCGATTTTTGAACGCGTTTGCAAGAAAAGAAGCAGCCGCGATCGCAACCGCGTTCTTGGCAGCGCAGCTATGGCGGCGCGCGCTACGCCAGCTCGATCTTCTTCACGTCGTCGCGGCTGGTCTCGCGGTAGAGTACCACGCGCTTGCCGATGACCTGCACCATGTCGGCGCCGGTGCGCTCGGCGATCTCGCGCCCAAGCTCGGCGGCCTCCTCGCCGCTGTCGCACAGCATGCCGACCTTCACCAGCTCGTGCGCCTCGAGGTTGGACTCGACCTGCTTGACGATGTTGTCCGTCACGCCCTCCTTGCCAACCTGGATCGTGGTCTTGAGATTGTTCGCCAGGCTGCGAAGCTGCCTGACCTGCTTGCCCGAAAGCGCCATGCGCACACTCGTTTCCGTAGTAGGGGTTTCGAAGTTTCAAAAAGCGTCTCAGGCATTTTACCCGCATTCGATCCCCCGCCAGCCCGCGAGTGCAACGTGCGGCTGAAGCGAGAAACCCGGATGCAGAGCCTGCCGAGGCTCAACGTCCGGGAGATGTAGGTCGCCCAAGCGGGAAGCCTGGAATGCTCGCAAAAAAGCAACCCGGACGCGAGGCCTGGCGATAGGGCCCGCGTCCGGGTTGCTTGCGTTTGCGTTCAGTTCACGCCGGTTCACGTGCGTTCATGTGCGTTCACGACTGTTCACGTGCGTTCGCGTCAAATCAAGGCGTTCGATGCTCCCCTCTCCTAGAACTCGTTGCCGGGGAACTTCGGGATGCCCGCGAAGCCCTGCTCGAGGTCCTCGTCGGTGGGGATGTAGTCGCTCATCTCGCCGTTGTGGAACTTCTCGTAGGCAACCATGTCGAAGTAGCCGGTGCCGGTGAGGCCGAACAGGATCGTCTTCTCCTCCCCCGTCTCCTTGCACCTGAGCGCCTCGTCAATAGTGGCACGGATTGCGTGCGACGACTCGGGCGCGGGCAGAATGCCCTCCTTGCGGGCGAAGAACTCGGCCGCCTCGAACACCGCGGTCTGCTCCACCGAAGTGGCCTCCATGAGACCGTCGGCGTAGAGCTGCGACAGCGTCGAGCTCATGCCGTGGAAGCGCAGGCCGCCGGCGTGGTTGGGCGACGGGATGAAGCCGCTGCCCAGAGTGTACATCTTGGCCAGCGGGCAGATCATGCCGGTGTCGCAGAAGTCGTAGGCGAACTTGCCGCGGGTAAACGACGGGCACGAGGCCGGCTCGACCGCGATGATCCTGTAGTCTTGCTCGCCGCGGAGCTTCTGCCCCATGAACGGCGCAATCAGGCCCCCGAGGTTGGAGCCGCCGCCGGCGCAGCCGATCACGATGTCGGGCGTTACGTCGTATTTGTCGAGCGCGGCCTTGGCCTCGATGCCGATCACCGACTGGTGCAGCAGCACCTGGTTGAGCACGCTGCCCAGCACGTACCTGTATCCCTCGTGCGATGTGGCCACCTCGACGGCCTCCGAAATCGCGCATCCGAGGCTGCCCGTGGTACCCGGATGCGCCTCGAGGATGCGCTTGCCCACCTCGGTGGTGGTAGAGGGCGAAGGTGTTACGTCGGCGCCGTAGGTCCTCATCACCTCGCGGCGGAAGGGCTTCTGCTCGTACGACACCTTCACCATGAAGACCTTGCAGTCGAGGTCGAAGTACGCGCACGCCATCGCCAGCGCGGTGCCCCACTGGCCGGCTCCCGTCTCGGTGGTCACGCCCTTGAGGCCCTGTTTCTTGGCGTAGTAGGCCTGGGCCAGGGCGGAGTTGAGCTTGTGCGATCCGCTGGTGTTGTTGCCCTCGAACTTGTAGTAGATCTTGGCCGGGGTGTCGAGCGCGCGCTCGAGGTGGTAGGCGCGGATCACGGGCGACGGGCGATAGGTCTTGTAGTACTCGCGAATCTCTTCGGGGATGTCGATGAAGGGTGTGGTGTCGTCAAGCTCCTGCTCGATAAGCTCGTCGCAGAAGATCGGAGCCAGCTCCTCGGCCTTGAGCGGCTCGTGGGTGGCGGGGTTGAGCAGCGGCGCCGGCTTGTTGGTCATGTCGGCCCGCAGGTTGTACCATTGCGTCGGAATCTCGTCCTCGCTCAAGTAAATCTTGGTTGGGATCTTCGATTCTGCAGCCATTTCTCTTTCTCCTTCGATTCAATCTCGAAACAAACTTTAGAAGCAGGGCTTATGTTAACCACTTGCATTCGGGATGTGAAACGCAAAAATGCGGCTGTGTGAGAAGTTTTTCTTATTACAATGTTGAGAGCGCGGCGGCAGAGGCGAAGCGGCGCGGGCCGGGGTCGCGGAGACGCGCGGTGCCGGAGACGAAAGGATGGTCAGCATGAACCTCAACCAGCTCAACTACTTCATAAGCGTGGCGGAGCTTAGGAACTTCACCCGCGCGGCGGAGCAGAACTTCATCTCGCAAACCGCGATGAGCCAGCAGATCAAGTCGCTGGAGAAAACCGTGGGCGTGCCGCTGCTGGTGCGCGACAAGCACCATGTGGAGCTAACGGCGGCGGGGCGCGTCTACCTCGCCGAGGCCAAGCGCATCGTGCAGCAGAGCGACGACGCGATGCGGCTGGCGCGGCTGGCATCCACCGGCCTGCAGGGCGAGCTGACCGTGGGCTACGTGACCGGCTTCGGCAAGGGCGACTTCTCTCAGCATCTGCGCGTGTTCCACAAGGCGTTTCCGGACGTGAAGCTCGGCTTCGAGCGCAGCAACTCCAGCGTGCTCATGGCCAAGGTGGCGCAGGGCGCGTGCGACGTGGCGCTGGTCATCAGCTCGCACGTCCTGGGCAAGTTCGAGCTGGAGCGCAGGTACATCACCAGCTACCCCATCATGGTGGTGCTGCCCGAGGGGCACCCGCTTGCGGAGCGCGAGAAGCTCTCGTATTCCGACCTCGAGGGCCAGAGCTTCATCATGATGGACCCCGCCGACCAGCCCAAGGACCAGATGCAGGAGGCGCTGCTCATCTACCAGCGCGGCGGCTACATCCCCAACGTGGTGGCGGCCGACGGCGAAGACGAGAGCGTGATGCTCATGGTGGCCGCGGGCACGGGCATCGCGCTGATCCCCGAGTACATCACGCGCCACTACGAGAGCGACCCCACGCTGCGCATCCTGCCCATCACCAAGGCGGACGGCACGTCGGAGACGCTGGACTTCGAGGCTCTATGGCGGGCCGACAACCCCAACCCCGCGTTGGAGCACCTACTAGACGCGCTGAAGTAGCTCGCTATGAAGGCCATGCACCCCAATCGCACGTTTTGTGTCAACGATTTGCGTTTGCTGCAGTTGCGCATTCACCGAAGTCCGGTTTTCGTCAAATTATTGCGTTTGCTGCGGTATCGCAATAGCGTTGGGGCTATACGGGACCTCGAATGAACCTATTTGCCCTTCATAAATAAAGTTTTGTACAGTTCACTTTATTATAATTGCACTTGATGAGCCATGGAGTATGTTTCTAATTTGCTTGACCGCAGCAAACGCAATTACTTGCCAGAAAACTGCCGATTCTTGTGCGCAAACTGCAGCATTCGCAAATTGTTGGACAACCGGCCCAGAAAGTACCAATGTGTGACAAGGAATTGGTGCTACTAGACGTGGGGCTTGTCGCGG
>CAVFRF010000036.1:0-5122 GCA_963624975.1 Bacteroidaceae bacterium | reverse complement strand
TCCGAGTGCAGACGCGCCGCTCAAGCCGGGCAGGCTCTACCTTGCCAATCCCGACGACATCGATACAGCTGCGATCAACGCCGCCCCCTTCACCCCGGGATTCGCGCTCACGCGCGCGCCATCCGATGAGCTGCTCGCCACCAAGGCCAACATGCTGTGGTTCGAATCGCCCATCACCTTGCCGAGGCTCATCACGCTCGTGGCCGAGCGCTTCGACTACTACAACCAGTGGGAGCTGGCGATTCTCGAAAGCGTCAATCGCGGCGACCCCATCCGCGATCTGGGAAAGATCTCCGAGCCGGTGCTCAACCGTCCACTAATAATGTGGGATGCCCTGCTTCAAACAGTTTTTTCGGTTTGGGAAGAATCGCACTACGAGCTTCCCTCCAATTTCTTCGACCTGAGCGACATGTCGGCATGGCCGGAAGCGGGGTTCGAGGAAACCATGGAGTTCCTCAAGAAAGAGCAGCCAAACAAGGAGGCGTACATACTCCCTCCCATCTTCGGCTACAGGTCGCTATGCAAGAACCTGTTCGTCGATGGCGAGTACATCGCCACCATCAGCGCCGACGAGGTCGATCGGGAGTTCAACGCCCGCGACTACGTGCTGATCGACGTGCTCGCCAAGCATCTAACCGCCAACCTGCGGTTCAACCCGCAGGTCGTCGTGAGCACGACGGACGACATGCGAATGCACCTCGAGCGCATGCTGTCCAAGCAGCCGGTATCCAGCAACGACATCGAAGGAGATATTTCCAAGATGGGCTGGTCGGTTTCGGATACCTACTTCTGCATGGTGGTAGCACCTCGAACGTCCAGCTACTCCGACCCGCTCCTGTCCGTGATCGGCGACCGCATGGCACGCAAATCCGGCGAGACGGTATACACGGTCTTCGAGCACGCGATCGTCCTGGTCGTCAACCAGAGCATGGCCAACCGCTCCGTGCCCGACGAGGCGAGGACCTATGCCAACGAAATCGAGCGCTTGCTCAAATGCATCGAGAGCGAAGAGGTGGATGCGAGCGTGGGCATCAGCGGATGCTACCGCAGCTTCTTCGAGCTGGAGCCCTTCTACAGGCAGGCCCGGCGCACAATCGAGCTGGGCGAAAAGTCCGGCGGCAGCGACCGGTACTTCAAATTCGACGACTTCCTGGTCGACCACCTCGTCGACCGCGTTTTGGAAGATGCCTCGCCAGATACCGTCTATCTCAGCGGGCTTTCGCGATTGCTGGAATACGACAGGAGAAACGGCACCGATCTGATCGAGACTCTGACGGCATACCTCGCCAACGACATGTGGCACACCAAGACGGCCGCCGCGCTCTACATGCACCGCAATACGCTGAGCAACCGCCTCAAGATCATCGAGCGCGTAGGCGGCATGGACCTGAGCGACCCCGACGTGCAGCTGGCCTTGCGCTTCGGCCTGCGAGTGGTCCGCGGCACGGGGCGGTAACCGAATCGGGTCTGCACGACAGCATGGGTCTTGTGGATTATTGAAATGGCCTTTGACCTGCTGGTTTCCCGAAAATATCGGATTATTTCCAGAGCGATAAAGAAAGACGCCCCGCGCGGCTTGCTGCCAGGCGGGGCATCTCGCTTCTGCCTATGTTGCTTGCCGCATCTTCGCGGCTTGGCGACCCGCTACTCGGTAGTCGTGTCGTCCTCCAGGCTCGCCGCTTCGATGCGGTCGGACTCGAGCGTGGTCTTGAGGTCGTCGCCGCCCTTCTTCATCTCATACGAGTCGCCATCTTCGATGTTGATGGTGAGCTTGTCGCCAGAAATCGTGGCCTCGAAGTTGGCCATGTCGGCATATTCGCCCGTTTCGGCGAAGGTGAAGCTGTACTTGCCATCGCCGTTGTCGGTCCATTTGCCGTCCGAGACGGAATAGCCGTACATGTCGAAGCTGAAGGTGCCGTCGGTGTTGACCACGAGAATCAGGTTCATATCCAGGCTCTTCATCAATTCCAGAGTCTCGGAGTCGATCGCCGTGCCGCCGCTAACTTCCCAGTTTCCGTCAATCGTCGTGGTGCTAGATCCGCCGCACCCCACGAGGACGAAGCAGAACATGCACGCTAGCGCAGCCGCAATCCCCATCTTGAGCAGTTTCTTCATAATCAACACTTCCTTAAATCTCTTTATCCGGGGTTTGGAAGAGCCGCTGCGGCTCCCCGCCTGCCACTACATGCACCCGGCCAGCGCGCCAGCCGATATTGCACCCGTTAAAGATACCGTACTCCAAGAAGTCTCGCCACCACCGGCAGGCCGCCGGACCGCACCCGATCCGCGCCCGCTTGTGCGCATTTGATTTTGCTTCAGGTTCTTGGGGACTGCATGGATTCGGCCACAAGGCCCGCCCGATAGGTTAGAATTTGAAGCGCTAGGGGCTTTCTGCGCTACACCCGCCCGTGGCATTCTCCACGTATACGCAAAATCGAATCGGTGCAATGCAACCAGAACGGAGCGGCAGATGGCAGTAGAGTCCGTCAACTATCAGTGCCTGGCATGCGGCGGCACGATGCAGTTGGACCCCGCGACGGGGCTTCTCAAGTGCGAATACTGCGAGTCGGAGTTCGAACCCGCGCAGGTAGAAGCCGCATACGCCGCCAAGCAGGCGGCGCAGGACGCCAAGGCGCAGGCCGCTACAGAGAGGGCCGAGGCTGGCGAGCGCAGCGCCTTCGAGCAGATGGGCGACGTGAACGGAGCGTCGAGCGCGCTCACCCAGGAGGTCATCGGCGAGGCCGTGGCCACCAGCAGCGCTCAGGAGAACCCGATCGACGCCTATCTCTCACGTGCATCGTGGAACGAGGAGGAGCGCCAGGGGCTGAGGTCGTTCATCTGCTCGTCGTGCGGAGCAGCCCTCACCGTGGATGCCTCGACCGCCGTGACCGAGTGCCCCTACTGCGGCAACACCGCGGTGGTGGCGGGCACCTTCGGAGGCGAGGCCAAGCCCGACTACGTGATCCCGTTCAGGACGAGCAAGCAAGACGCTACCAACTCGCTGAGCGAGTACTACAAGGGCAAGAAGTTCCTGCCCAGCAAGTTCGCCGATGCCAACAGGCTCGAGCACATTCAGGGCGTATACGTGCCATTCTGGCTCTATGATGGCAATGCCGAGGGTTCGGGCACCTTCAACGCCGAGAACACACGCGTATACACATCAGGAGACGAGGAAGTCACCGAGACCGACGTCTACAGCTGCTACCGCGCCGGCGACGTGAACTTTGAACGCATCCCGGCCGATGCCTCCAACAAGATGCCCAACGGGCACATGGACGCCATCGAGCCATTCGACTATTCGGAGATGAAGCCGTTCTCCACAGCGTACATGCCCGGCTATCTGGCAGAGCGCTACGACGAGGACCCCACCGTGTGCAGACCTCGTGCAGAGCTTCGCATGACCAACAGCCTCGAGGAGGAGCTGCGCAGCACGGTTGTCGGATACGACTCGGTCGACCCCACCACCGTAGACGCCAACATCACCTTCAAGGGCGTTGCCCAGGCGCTGCTGCCGGTCTGGATGCTGCACACGCGCTGGGAGGACGAGGATTACCTGTTCGCCATGAATGGCCAGACGGGCCGCTTCGTGGGCAACCTGCCCGTGTCCAAGATCAAGGTGCTGCTGTGGTTCCTGGCGATTCTCGCCGTGCTGGGAGGAGCATTCTTCTGCGCCGACTACTTCTGGCTGCAGTTCGACGACCTCACCACGTCGATACTGGTAGATGGCGGCGTGCCCGCGATCATATCGGTGGTGGTGTGCTACACGTTCTACAAGCAGATGAAGACGGCGGAGGAGAAAACGGAAGCGCAAGCGTATATAACGGCCGAGGGGTTGAACCTCACGGCGCACAGCGACACATATGTGACGACGCGTGTGACGAGGGTCAAGATCAGGGACGACGACGATTAGCGCGACGCGCGGGCACGGCTCGGATGCGAACACGTGCGCGGGCGCGGCTCGGTCGTGTGGCAATGTGATCGGATGTACTGCCCGCAAAGGGCATAACGACTGAAAGGATGCAGAATGGGACTTCTTAAAGCAGGTGCGGGCGCTCTCGGAGGCGTGCTGGCCGACTCGTGGCGCGAGTTCTTCTACTGCGATGCGCTCGATGCCGACACGCTGGCGGCCAAGGGCCAGAAGCGCACGTCCGAGAAGGGCAGAAGCTCCAACACCAAGGGCGAGGAGAACATCATCTCCGACGGCTCGATCATCGCCGTGAACGACGGCCAGTTCATGATCATAGTCGAGCAGGGAGCCGTGGTGGACTTTAGCGGCGAGCCAGGCGAGTTCGTGTACGACAAGTCCACCGAGCCCAGCCTGTTCTACGGGTCGCTGGGCGAGGGCGTCAAGAAGACGTTCGAGCGCATCGGGCACCGCTTCACCTTCGGCGGCGACACCGGCAAGGACCAGCGAGTGTACTTCTTCAACACCAAGGAGATCATCGGCAACAAGTACGGCACCGCTTCGCCCGTGCCCTTCAGGGTGGTCGACTCCAACATCGGTCTGGACGTGGACATCTCGGTGCGCTGCAACGGCGAGTACTCCTACAAGCTCGACGACCCGCTGCTGTTCTACCAGAACGTGTGCGGCAACGTCGAGGAGGCCTACACCCGCGACCAAATCGACTCGCAGCTCAAGAGCGAGCTGCTCACGGCGCTGCAGCCGGCCTTCGCCAGGATATCGGCCATGGGCGTGCGCTACAGCGCGGTGCCGGCGCACACCAAGGAGCTTGCCGACGCGCTCAACGCCGAGCTGTCGTCGACCTGGGCGGAGCTGCGCGGCATCGTGGTGGCCTCGTTCGGAGTGAATTCGATCGCGGCTTCCGAGGAAGACGAGGCCATGATCAAGGAGCTGCAGAAGGCAGCGGTGATGCGCGACCCGGCGATGGCGGCGGCAAACATCGCGGCGGCTCAGAGCGACGCGATGCGCATGGCGGCGCAGAACGAGAACGGCTCGATGATGGGCTTCATGGGCATGGGCATGGCCAACGCAGTTGGCGGCATGAACGCGCAGGGGCTGTTCAACCAGCCTGGCGGCGGCGCACCGCAGAGCCAATACCCGGTGGCCCCCGGCGGCGGCTTCGCCCCGCAGGGCGGCGCGCCGGCAGGCGCGGCACCGGGC
>CAVFRF010000035.1:0-7201 GCA_963624975.1 Bacteroidaceae bacterium | reverse complement strand
GGGCGACATCGTGCAGGAGAAGGCCACGACGGCGCAGGCCACAGCCACCGCCGCCAAGGAGACCGCCGAGACGGCGCAGGGAACGGCGGACGCGGCGAAGCAGAAGGCGGAGGAAATGGAACAGCACTTCTTCCACGACAGCGCGGGGGCGCACGTGTCGGACACGGCGGGCGCGCTCACCGGGCGGCACGTGGACATCGACAGCGACGGCCTAACCATCGCGAACGGCACGACCGAGCTTGCGACGTTCGGCGAATCAAAAGTCGAACTTGGTAAGAACAGCACCAGCGCGACAGTGGAGATGTGCGGCGGCTCGCTGCGCTTCGGCATGTACGGCAAGCAGTGCCAGATAGCCACGACCTACGACCAGGTGACCGCCGGGTCGGCGGTGCTGCTCCAACCGACCAAGGGCAGCGATTTGAGCGTGGGGCTGTTCGTCGACAGCTCCAAGAGATCGACCTCGATGCTCGCCACCGACCGCGTTGCCTACTCCTCGGACACGGACAACGACTCCTACCCGATCTCGCGCATCCGCCGCGCCACGCGCGGCTCGTTCGCGCAGGGCACCTCGACTTCCACCACGTCGCTGGACATCAGCGGCGGCGCGATCACGAAGATCACGTTGAACTCGCTGGCGCAGGTGTGCGGCGTGGGGGAGACGGGAACCGTCGATTCCACGGTCAAGGACTTCTCGCTGTCATCCGGCGGCATCAAGTGCAACTTCTCCGGATACGTGACGGTGCAGGGCAGCGCGTACATCAACTCGTCGAACTCGGCGTTCGTCGGATGCTACGTCTTCAAGAACTCGACCGAGGTTCTCGCGGGCATCACGCCGACTTCCAGCGCGTCCTACGCCGTGGGCACCCCGGCCAAGATGGTGCAGGTGGCGAGCGGCGATGTGATCTACCTCAAAGCGCGCGCCCCGTGGGGCAGCGCGACCGGCAACGTTGACTGCGCCAACACGGCGACCTACCTGCTCGTCGAACGTATCGCCTAGAAGGAGGCCGTTTTGGAACCATTCCTCGCGACGGCCACGACCGCCGCAATATCCGCGATAGTCGGCGCGCTGGTTTCCGCGCTCGTCGTCTGGCCGCTCAAGGCCGCGAGCCGCAAGGCCGTAGAGAAGGACGCGAGCGAGCGTGCGGCGGAACGCGCCATGCAGACCGGCATGCGCGCCCTGCTGTGGCGCGAGCTCCAGACGCTCTACGACACGGCGGAAGCGCAGGACGGCCTCACGATAAGCCAGCGGCGGCACGTCGAGAACTGCTATGCGGCGTACCACGAGCTGGGAGGGAACGACACCGGCATCGTGCTGGGGACGTTCGACGGCGCGGACGCGCAGAAGTGGGCGCCCGTGTGGGCGGGCTGGGACTCCGAGAGGGGCAAGAGCTGCTACTACCTCGTCAACCTCAAGAGCGGCATGATGCTCGACGTGGACGGCGGGGGGAGGTAGGCGACATGAACTATACCGGCAAGACGCAGAAGGAACTGGTCGAGCTGTGCCGTGAACGTGGCATCAAAGCCAACAACAAGATGAGCAAGGCGAAGCTCGCCGGCCTGCTGACCGCCACCTCGACGGAAAACGCCTGTTCTGCCCGCTATCGTGTTGCCACCGGGGGCGGCGGACCGCTCAATGTCCGTGAGTCGCCAGACGCGTTGGCACCCGTGATGGGCACGCTGCCCAATGGGTCTCAGTTCCGAGCCGTGCCCGCTGGCAAAGACTGGCTGTCAGTTGACGGTGGATATGTGCTGGCTGATCTCGCAGCGGCGATGTAGATAGCAGACCATTGATTTCAACGTGCGTTTCACCCACACGCACCCGCACGCGCCTCTAGACCCTTGTCTAACGACGTGATTTATCGGGTGTTTTACGTCGGCGTAAATTGCAAAATGCCCGAAAGGTTCCTTTGTAAACTGTGGGTTGCAGGTTCGACTCCTGTCGCCAGCTCCATAGAATCGCAGTTCAGCCCTCGCATTCGCGGGGGCTGATTTTCTTATCCGCCTAGCTTGGTATATATTTCACTACCGTGACCTCATTAGTGTCAGGAGATAGCATCATGAGCAAAGTTGACGAAGCAATCGAGCTACTGGAGCAGAAGCAAAACAGGACGCCGAAAGAAGAATCGGGTCTGAGGGAACTGAAGATACTGGATGCGAATATAAGGGAACTCAATGCAAGAATGGAACCCTTAAAATCGGCAAATGCAACAGACAGCATGGGCGGCGAATACCGCAGGTTGGTGCTGGAAAGCCAGACCTGCATGAGGAAGGCAAGATCTATCCTGATGGACTTGGGTTTGCTCGAGAAACATAGAAAACCGAGGCCAACGTATGTTCGCCCAACGAAAGAAGAGCAGGAAGAGCATGAAAAGCTAATGAAGGAGGAAATGAAGAGAATGGAGGAGGAGAGACGTCGAAAAGAACTCGAGCAGGAATTCGAGGAATGGAAAAGAAAGAAGGAATCCGGAGAGCTGGAGTTTGAAGAATATAGGATGCGCAAGCAGTTCATGCAGATAGTCGTGCAGCAGCAGGAAGAAATTCTCCGAGCCATAAGGTCTGGATTGGCGAGCACCCAGAGCGCGATTAGAGATAATGCGGAGCAAACTGCGCAGGCGGATGCGTATTATCGGACGAGCTGGGAAAACTACAGAATACAAGATGAAATGCTGCGAGATTTCTTCCGGTAGCAGGGCATGGCGTTACCCGTGCTCGACTCCGTTAGCCCGTCAATCCAAATGCAATAAGCTTGTCTACCTCCGGTTGTCTCGTTCCAGCTGTTCCTTGGCGAGCTGCTGACCGCAAGGGGTGGTGCACTGACCACCGCGGCAGGTGCAGCGAAGCTCGCTGGGAAGCTGGCGGCCAACGCGAGGCACTAATTGCATTATTGAGGCTAGGTTACACCGGTGGCTTTCTGAACTTAAAAGATGGTTCCGGCAAAGGTGGATTCAAGCTATCGCGTACTCGATGCCATACTCGTCTCTCAGCATCGATATACAGCTGGCAGGGGAGATGGGCTGGACGGGGGACTGCCTGAACCCACCTGGGTCTCGCGTCACCAGGAAGTCGGCCATGACGAGTTTCGCGGTGATTGCGATGACGTGGTCCTCGGCATCTGGCCAATCCGATTCGCAAGCCTGCCTTATGGCCTGCGCTGGAACATCGGACACCTCGAAGAAGTTCAACGACTTGATGCAGGCTCTCTTGATCGCTTCCTTCGTGGCGAACTTTCTCAGCACGCACATCGCGTCCAAGTAGGACTGCGCCGAAACGAGAAGCTCCACATCGCCGAAGTACCTTGCGATGCATAGCTTGCGCACGTCTTCCACGAAAGGATCGCGGTTCGCCAGCTTGTCTATGAGGATGTTGGTGTCAAGAAAGAGCTTCATAGTCATCCTTCAGGCCTCCGGAGAGTATCTCCTTGTAGTCGAAATCGTCCGGAACCACGATATCGATATCGCCTGACTCGAAGAGGTTCTCGAATTCTTTGAGCTTCTTTCCAGAAAGCGTCCGCTTGCCCGGCTTCAGCGCGGGCTTTCCGGTCGCAGGCATCTCGCCGTGCTCCACGACGTACTCGAACGCCGCCCTCACCAGATCGGTGACGCTGGCGTTCATCTTCTTGAGCTTTCTGATTCCCTCTGAATAAAGATCGCCGGGAACCCGCGCCGATACCATGTATGACATAGCGACCTCCTTCTATGTCATACAGTATGACAAAAGAGAGGACTTTGCAAGCTGCCTGTTTCACTCGCGTCGAATTTTGTACTTCCCTTCGCACCACACAGTCTCTATTCTGGAATCGTGTCCAAGCAGCTCGGAGCTTCGCTGGGGTTTTGCAACATTCTGTGGAAAGCGATAGTCAAGCAGAAAGTGCCCAATCAAGCCATGACGCTGGAAACGCTCGGCATCGACGGGTCTGCTCTGATCCAGCTTGCTAGGGAGGTTCGTTCCGGCGATCCGTCCAACCGAGAAGCACTTGCGGCAAAGACGTACTTTCCGCTGCTGAAGCCCGGCTACACACGCGAGACCATCTGCCCGTTAACGTCGGCGCTCAACTACGGCTATGCGGCGGTACGTTCTACGCTGGCCCGTCACGTCGTGTCCCATGGATTCATCACTTCGGTAGGATTTCACCATAGCAACGACAGGAACGAGTTCAATCTGGTCGACGATCTGGTCGAGCCGTTTGGTGCGAAAGCAAATCGCCGGAGTCTTGCGGAGGAGCTGCGAGATTGGCGGCAGGGTCACCAGCGTGCTGATGGCGGCAGAAGAATGCGTAGAGAGCCTGAACCGCGCGCTCGAAGCAGGCGATGCCGGGCTTGTTCGACTGCCGAAGGTGATCTCCGCAGGAGATGGGACGGGCAAGTTCTAATGGACTGCCAGAGAATTATCCTGCTGTGTGATTTGCCTGTAGAAAAGAGGGGAGAGCGGAAGCACACGCGGCTGTTTCGAGTGACGCTGTTCTCGGAGTGGTTCTACGAGCTGCAGCCTGGGATATGGGAGAGGACGGTCGAAAGCCGGTAGAGCATGGACATCATGTCCGGCGCGCGTCTCCGAACAGCTTCCGCCGGGCCGAGTACGGGCTATAATGCCAACCGAGAAGTAGTTTCAGAACTCGCTGCTGCTATGCGGCGAGGAGCGCAAGCAGAAGATGGTGGGGTCCGAATTGGACATCTTCACCTGAGGATCGCGTTCGGAAAATGAGTTTCGACCATGTGCTACGAGGATGGTAAAATGCGTTTTTCGCGACGAGAGTTCTTGGATAACCCACGCTAGATAGCCAGATATGCCAGCATCGGTTGCATAGCTTGACATAAATTGCATTATCAATGCCCATGTGGATAGCATCTTCGCGAGCTTCTCGATGGAGCGAGCGAAGGCGTTGGCGAGGTCGATGTCGCGTGCCTTGGCGAGGGTCTTGATGTCTGGCATCTTTCGTTCCTTTCTAGAACAGGTCGATGTTGGCGGCTATGGCCGCCTTGCGTTCCTTGGGATCTTCGATTTTCAGGATGTCCTGCTTGGAGGGCTTGCCGGGCTTGGCCTTCTTGCCGGCCTCGGGCACGGCGGGCGCGGATGCCCTGGGCTTGAGCTGCGAGGCTATCGCCTGCGCCTGCTCGGTTAGCGTGTCCTCGTCGGCGCCGTTGAGCACCGCCACGATGGAGCGGTCCAGCCCCGTGGCCTTCGCCACGGAGTCCACGAGCGACGCTCGCGCCGCGCTCGCCTTCAGCGACTCGTTCTCGGCCTCCAAGGCGGCAAGCCTGTCCTCGACCGTGCGGTCTGCGGCGGGCTGCTTCTTGAGGGATTCCAGCTCCTTGGCGTTGGCCTTGGAGCGGGACTCCCACTTGCGGGACTCGGCCTTCACCTGCTCGTAGAGCGCCTTGTAGTCCTGCTCGGGCTGCTCGGCTGCCTGGTCGGCGGTCTGGTCGGTCTCGGGGGCGGCGTTCTCTTCTGCCACGGTGTCCCTCCTTCCCGCACCCGTGCGGGCGCGGCTCGTGCCCCGTGCGGGGCGTTTATCGGTATGAAAAAGGCCCCCGTGCGGGAGCCTCGGTTCATCTGGTTCGGTTGTCTGGTCGGGGCGGCGGGACTCGAACCCGCAAGAATCTCTCCGTATACTCATGAGGCACGCGTGTCTGCCGATTCCGCCTCGTCACGACGTGCTATAATCGAGTTGGCCGAAGAAAGCCTGCGCTACGGGGCGCTCGCAATCCTTCGGCTATTTTTTTATGACTTCAAGCAGCTCGCCATCCAGCAGGTAGACGGTGCCGATGCCGGGGTCGTCCAGAAGCGCCGCCAAGCGCCCCTCGGCTGTCTCAAACGAGATTTCGCATCCGCTCAAGTCCACCGCGAAGGCGGGCCCCTGGCGGTCAAGCTTGCGCGTCAGTTCGCGCACCATCGCCTTCACTTTAGGCGCTTCAATGCGCTTGAAATCGCATGTAACCCCGTCGACTAGCGCATCAGACGTATTACCGTCCGCTTCTAGATGTGTATCCGGGTTCCTCAGCGTCACGTCATGCCCAGCCTCGGCAAGCTTCACCGCTGTTTCGATTTCTTTGCCTCTTAGCGGCGTGAACGGTTCAACGTGAATCGGGTTATCAACAACCAGCCCTTCGATATATCTGGAGACCGAGTTCATGTAAGCCGATTCGGTTTTGCCGGAGTCCACGAACTCCTTCCAGTGGGCTTTAAAACCTGCTTCATAATCGCTAGCGCTGAGCGCGCGTTTCGCCACCGAAGTACGGCCCCTGCGACCATCCTCCACCCTCCGCCACTGGCGCAGCGCGTCGTTGGGGTCGTGCCCCTCCACAAGCTCGGCCATGGGGTCGTCCTCGAAGCCGGGTACGACCTTGCACGAGCATCCGCGGTGGAACTTGCTGAACTCGCCCGCCGTCTTGCGGGAGTGGTAGACCGCGCCGCGCGAGCACAGCATCAGGCAGAACGCGCAGGTGTTGCGCCCGCTCGCCACGCGGGCGAAGCGCACCCCCTTCTTGCCGTCGCGCTTGGCGTTGGCGAGGACGGTCTGGTTGAGCGAGCGCAGCGAGTCGTTTCGGGCGTACTCGCCGCACGCCTTGGCGAAGCCAGCGAAGTCACCGGCCACGAGCTTCTTGGCCTGATAACGCACGACTTCGTCGGTCGTTTTCGGACTATAGACAGCTGCCGTGATCGCCTGTGCCAACCTCGCGCCGCCGCGCTCGGCCTGATAGTCGTACCATTTGGCGGCGAAGGACGAGGCAAGGTTGTCGTACGACTGCACTTTGGAGTCCATCAGGAGCTTGGCGTACTCGCGCGTCTCGGCAACCGTGGCGTCGGGGTGCTGGGCGTGCCATGCGAGCAGAGCCTCCTCGACCTCGCGCTGGACGGTGTCGGAGATCTGCGCGACCGCGTCGTTGTAGGCTTTCCACTCACTGGCCGCTATCATCGGTCAGCTCCTGCGCCATCTGCTCGGGCTTGGCCTGCGTGGCCTGCCGCACGCCGTCCATGAGCGTGGCCACGGCGGCGCTGTTCCTGTTGCGCTCGCACTCGCTGCTCACGTCGCGCACCTCGTCGTCGTCGAAGCCGTTCAGGCGCCAGAAGGTCGGCGTGCCTGCGAAGCCATCCACAACAGACGCGAGTTTAATGGAGCTGTCGGTCTGCTGTGCCAGGGTCGGCATGGCCGGGTTGAGGAAGTGCACCGACACGTCGTAGGCCGCCGCCGCGTCGGCGTAGG
>CAVFRF010000034.1:0-6085 GCA_963624975.1 Bacteroidaceae bacterium | reverse complement strand
GGTCGCAGTCGCGCAACATGCCGGGCGCGCGCGTGAAGCTCGACATCGGCTGTGGCAAAGGCTCGTTTGCCATTGGCACCGCGCGGCTCGATCGCGACTCGCTGATCGTGGGCATCGACACCGAGCCGATCTGCATCGCCATGGCGGCACGTCACGCGCACGATGCCGGGGTCGACAACGCGGCTTTCGCAATCGCCGCCGCCGAGGAGCTGCCCGACGCGTTCGCGCCGGGCGAGCTGGACACCATCTACCTCAACTTCAGCACTCCCATGCCCAAGGCCAAGTGCGCCGACCGCAGGCTCACCTACGCCGACAACCTGCTGCGATACCGCGAGTTGCTGTCTCCGGACGGCCGGATTCTCATGAAAACCGACAGCCGCCCGCTCTTCGAGTGGTCGCTGGGCCAGTTCGAGCTGGCGGGCTACGAGGTGCGGTGGCAGACCGCCGACGCCCATGCCGACGGGCTTGCAGGCGTTACGAGCGATGTCGAGCGCAAGCTTCTGGGCAAGGGAGCCAAGGTGAGCGCGTTGGAGGCCGTGTCCGACGGGAGGCCGGCTTCTGCCATCGCCCCAAACGGCCACATCGAACAGAACGGTCCGATGAGCTTGGTGGACTTCCTCCCGGACGACCTCGAAAGCATGACCTACGTGCCCTATGGCATGGAAAGCACAGTCGAGAACATGATCAACCGCCGCAAGAACGCAGTGCGCCGAGAGGCGATAGCCGCCGCGAGAGCACGGAAGCAAGTCCAGAAATAGCATCGAGTAGATACGAACGATTCTCCGGCGCCCCGCGCGGGGTGTGCCGTAACGGCGACTTCTGGCTGAAAGTCCAGCCTGAGCCGTTATGGTATACCCCGCGCGATGGCACCCCGGGAGAGTTTCCAACTCCCTAATCTCTGAACTTGCCTCCGGTGGCCTTGGCTACCTTCTCCATCACGTGCTGGTGCTTCTTCTCCACCTCTTCGGACTTGAGGGTCCGCTCGGGGTCGCGGTACATCAGAGAGAATGCCAGCGACTTCAGACCCTTGCCGATGCGCTTCTCGTCGCGGTACACGTCGAAGAGCCTCACCGACTCCAGCATCTTGCCGCCTGCAGACTGGGCAGCCTGCTCGACCTGCTGGCAGCTCACCTCCTCGTCCACGATGATGGCCATGTCCACCGACACCGCGGGGAACTGCGGGATGTCCACGTAGGGCCTTGCGTAGTTGGCGCAAGCCAGCAGGCGGTCGAGCAGCAGGTCGAACGCCACCACGGGAGCCTCCGCGTCGAATGCGTCGCAGACCTCGGGGTGCACGAGACCGATCCAGCCCAGCTCCTGCTTGCCCGAGAGAACCTTGGCGGCGGCACCGGGCTGCAGCCAGGGCGCGTCGGCGGCGTCGATCGGCTTGAAGCGCAGCTTGGGAATCGCCAGCTCGCGCACGATGTTCTCGATGATGCCCTTGGCATCAAAGAAGTCGATGGCGGGTGCCGGCTCGTTCCAGCCGGGCTCGTTCCACGAACCGCACAGCACGCATGCCACGTGCTGCGGCTCGTCGGGCTGAGCCTGCGCCTCGTGCCCTTCGAACACCGAGCCCACCTCGTACAGGTGGATGTTGCGCACGCCCTTGCTCTGGTTGAACGCCACCGACCTCAGAAGCCCCGGCAGCAGCGACCTGCGCATCACGCCCATGTCGGAAGACAGCGGGTTCATGAGCACCACGTCGTCGCCGTTCACGCCGCTCTCCATACGGGCGCGCTCGACATCGTCGGAGGGAACGAAGGAGTACGTGAGCGTCTCGTTCACGCCGGCAGCGCGCAGGACCGATCCCACGAGCGCCGTTCTCTTCTGCTCCACGGTGAGGCCGCCAGCCACGCCGGTGCTGGCCGGAAGCGTGCTGGGAACCCTGTCGGTGCCCCACAGGCGCAGGACTTCCTCGTAGAGGTCTATCTCGCGGGTGAGGTCGGGACGGAAGGTCGGAACCACCACGTCGAGCACCGAATTGCCGCTAGCCTGCGACACCTCGCAGCCCAGGCTGGTGAGGAACCCCTCGATTTCGGCATCGGTGATGGGCGCTCCGATGAACGAGCGCAGCCTCTCGCAGCGAAGCGCGAGCCTCACGCGCGAGACCGGCTCGGGGTACGCGTCTACGACCCTTCGCACACGGTGCCGCCGGTAACCTCCGCGATGAGCGATGCGGCGTAGCGCGAGAACTCCTCGCAGGTTGCGCCGTCCACGCCACGCTCGTAGCGGGCCGACGACTCCGAGAACAGCTGCAGGTTGCGGCTGGTGCGCGAAGTGCAGCCGGACTGGAACGTGGCCGACTCCAGCAAGATGTTGACGGTGTTGTCGTCGATCTCGCTGTCGAGGCCGCCCATCACGCCGGCAAGCGCGACGGGCAGTCCCGCGTCGCCAGCAGCGGCAGCGTTGCCGTCGGCGATTACCGTCATGTCGTTGGTGAGCGTGCGGTCCACATCGTCGAGCGTGGTGAACGGCTCTCCGTCCAGCGCGCGGCGCACGCGGATGTGCGCCTTGCCGTCGGCATCTTTGGCGAGCTTGTCGAAGTCGAAGGCGTGGAGCGGCTGCCCCAGCTCGAACATGATGTAGTTGGTGGCGTCCACCACGTTGTTGATCGGACGCGCGCCCGCCGCGGTCACGCGCTCTGCCAGCCACTTGGGCGAAGGCGCGATCTTGGCGCCCTTGATCACTCGGGCCGTGTAGCGCGGGCATCTCTCAGGGTCGTCGATCGTGACCTTCACGAGGTCGGCGGCCTTCTCGCCGCCCTCCACCAGTTCGGGCGCGTCGAAGTGGCAGGGCACGCCGTACATCGCACCGACTTCGCGGGCCATGCCCAGCATCGACATGCAGTCGGGGCGGTTGGGGGTAATCTCGAGGTCGAGCACCGTGTCGCCGATGCCCAGGTACTCCGCAATCGGAGTGCCCACGGGAGCGTCGGCGGGCAGGATCATGATGCCCTCGTGGTCGCTCGACACGCCAAGCTCCCTGCCGGAGCAGTTCATGCCGTACGACACCACGCCGCGCAGCTTGGACTTCTTGATCTTCACGTCGCCCGGCAGCTCGGCGCCGATCATGGCCACCACGATCTTGTCGCCGGCGTTGAAGTTCTGCGCGCCGCACACGATCTGCAGCGGCTCGGGCTTGCCATCTTCGCCGAGGTTGCGCTCCCCCACGTCCACAGTGGTCACCCAGAGCGTGTCGGCGTTGGGGTGGTGCTCCTTGGTGAGCAGGTGACCGATCACCACGTTGTTGAGCGAGGCGCCGGTCTGCTCGACTCCCTCCACGCCGGTGCCCGTCATGTCGAGCTTGTCGCAGAACGCATCGAGGTCGGCAGCCTCTTCGGGGAGGTCGACCATGGTCTTGAGCCATTTAAGTGAAACGCGCATTTGCTTGCTACCGCTTTCTCGAATCGGTTGTTATTCAAACTGCAGGCCGCAAACGAGCCGGCCGTGCAGAACTGCTTTCAGGGCTGCTGCTAGAACTGCCTCAGGAACCTCATGTCGCCGTCGAGCAGCATCCTGAGGTCGGGCACGTTGTACTTGAGGCACGCGATGCGCTCGGCGCCCATGCCGAAGGCGAACCCGGAGTACTCCTCGGGGTCGATGCCCACGAAGCCGAACACGTTGGGATCCACCATGCCGCACCCCAGGATCTCGAGCCAGCCGGTGCCCTTGCAGAACCTGCAGCCCTCGCCATGGCAGATGCCGCAGCTCACGTCCACCTCGACCGAAGGCTCGGTGAATGGGAAGTAGTGCGCGCGGAACCTGGTCTTGCGGTCGGGACCGAACATCTCGCGGCAGAAGTGCTCGAGCGTGCCCTTGAGGTCGCCGTAGGTAATGCCCTTGTCCACCACGAGGCCCTCTACCTGCGTGAACTGCGGCAGATGCGAAGGGTCGGGAACGTCGCGGCGGTACACCTTGCCGGGAGCCACCATGTAGATCGGCGGCTTGCGGTCTTCCATGGCGTGGATCTGCGTGCCGGAGGTCTGCGTGCGCAGCAGCACGTCGGACTCGCCCTTCACGTTGGTGTGCGCTCCCGTGGCATCCACCACGTAGAACGAATCTTGCAGTCCGCGCGACGGATGGTCGGGCGGGGTGTTGAGAGCCTCGAAGTTGTACCACTGGGTCTCGACCTCGGGACCGTGCTGCACCACGTAGCCCAGACCCACGAAGATATCGCAGATCTGGTCCTGAACGTTGGCGATGAGATGGCGCGTGCCCAGCGGGCGTGCCCTGCCGGGAAGCGTGACGTCGATGGCCTCGGCCGACATCTTGGCCTCAAGCTCCTTGGCGTGAAGCTCGGCGGCCTTGGCCTCGATGGCCTCTTCCACGGCCTTGCGGGCGAGGTTGGCGTTCTTGCCCACCTCTGCGCGAAGCTCGGCGGCAACTTCTCCCATGGAGCGGAGGATGGCCGTGAGGTTGCCCTTCTTGCCCAGCAGCCTGACCCTGATGTTCTCCAGCTCCTCGGAATTGCCGGCTTCCTCAATCGCGGCGATTCCCATGCTGCGTATCTCTTCTATCGAATCTATGACCGACATAGCACGCTGCCTCTCTTGTGCTGTTTGAAGTTTGTAGTACGGGCATCCTCTTTCCAACATGCCCAACCTGCCAAATTATCGCAGAGTTGGAGCGGCACTCGCTTCACACAGCGGCTTAACGATGCCTAACTTTCCATAAATCGGGATATCGAAGCGAGCCGGGTTCAATGCGCTGCCCGAAAGCCGCCGTGCATGCACAGCGATCCGGCGGCACGATGCCCGCCAGTCGTGTCGGCACCGCCACCTACGACTGTTTTTGGCACGTTCTTGCAGCACATTTTGCGACGGGCGTTAGAAAAGGTGGGGCATCTAAACTTGCATAAGGATACCCAGTAGAGCTAAAATTTCCCTGTATTGCGAATTGAAGCCGTTTAAATTGTTGACAGCGCGACTTGCTGCTACTTTGCGAATCCAACCCTGTCGACTCCAAGCAGATTGGCGGTATGCATGGACACTTCGAGACTGGCTATGATGCGCGAGAAGATGCGTTCCGAAATCGACGCCTCTTATGTGCCCAAGCTGCTGACCCGTCAGCCGAGGCTGTTCAGCCCCGGCATGATTCAGGTCATCTCCAGGGGCGAGCGCGCGTTCACCCGTGCCGACGAGCACATCGGAGCAAGCCCGTATCGTGACTGCGTGAAGGCCATGACGCTCAACATCGAGGCCATCTGCTCGGCAATCATCGACGGCGGCGAATACAGCCTCATGGACCTGCTGATGCACGACATCAAGCGCAGGGGCCTCACCGATACCGAGCAGGCCGATGCGGCAAGCAAGGCTTCTACGCCGTTCGATGCGATCTGGTACCGGGAGCGCATCGAGAAATGCAACTCGTGTTCCAACATGGGGAGCTTCGTGTTCGATACCGACAGCTTGGACGACCTTCACAGGCAGCTCGTCATCCATTCTCGGCCCAAGTCTATGCACCAGGCTCGCAATGGCGAAGGCGCAACTCTCGAGGCCATCCCGTTTCTCAGGAATCCGCTGCCAGAAGATCAGCTCCGCGAGTACGTGGACGACCTCTGCAAGTTCTGCAACACCGACATCTACTCGCCGCTGATCCAAACCGGATTGGCGCACTTCCAGCTCGAATGCATCCGCCCGTACGAGACCGGGTTGGACTCGCTTGGTCGCCAGATCACCTACATCATCTACGCCAAGCGCGGGTTTTCGCGGCATGTGCCGGTGGCGGTGGCGGTGGAGTCGATTCGCCGCGTCGAGGGCCCGGGTTCCCAGTCCAAGCAGAAGGCCGAATCCCAGGCCAAGCGCTCTGCGCTCGAGATGTGGATCTACAACGGAGCCAAGATGCTGGTGCACGAAGCCGACACGATCATGGAGATGGAACAGGCGTTCGCCAACATCGAGAACGGCTGGAGGGAAAGAATCGTTGGCGTGAGACGCGACGACATCTGCGACGTGCTGCTGCACGACCTGCTGGCCCATCCGATCGTGAACGCGAAGTACATCGCGGAGCGTTGCGAGAAAACGCTGCCGGCAGCCAACGACGCTGTGCGCAAGCTTGCCGATGCCGGCGTGATAGAACCCATCGAC
>CAVFRF010000033.1:0-8676 GCA_963624975.1 Bacteroidaceae bacterium | reverse complement strand
CTACTATTCCAAGTCGATGCCGTTCGACAAGTTGCTGTGCGCCATCCAGTTCGTGCTGATCTCGGTGTTCGCGCTGCTGCTGCACATCAGGACGAGAGCCGGAGGCAGCTCGCCTGCCGACCTGCGCTTCCGGATCGACAGGATCCTGTCGCGCATGGGCATTGCGGCTGCAAGGGCGGGCCGCGTGTGCGTGGCGCTGATGCTCGCCTTGGTGATGGTCGAGCACGGCATGCACGCCTATCTGGTGTTCGGGCACTACGAGAACGACGTGAGCAACTGGAGCACGTACGTCTCGGCTCTCGACTCGACGCTCTCCGGGGCGCAGTCCGACGACGGAGCCGAGCTGAGGGTGGGCATCGCGGGACGGTCGTACACCGGTGAAGGGCCAACCTACGCGCCCGATCCCAGCGGCTTCGGCAGGTTCCAGACGATGGCCGAGTACACGTCGACGCAAGCCGGCTCCACCTCGTCGCTATTCAGTGCGCTGGGATACACATCGGCCAACGACATCTACGGCTTCTACTACGACTCCCCCATGCTGGCGGCCGACGCGCTCATGGGCGTGGACTACACCATATCGTCGGTGCAGACTCCCGGAACCAGCGATACCGGAGTAGATTCCCCGCTGGGCGATGGCTACAAGCTGTACTCCAACGACTATGCCCTCCCTCTCGCATACGCGATAGCGGGAGGCGGCAACCCGAGCTTCGGGGACAATCCGTTCGAGAACCAGGAGGTCATGTACGCCGACGTGACCGGATCCGACGCGTCGTCTCTCTACGAGCCGGCCGATGTCCAGACCACCGGTGGAAGCACGAGCGACACCTATCGCACGTGGACCATCACCGCCACGCAGACCGGTCCCCTCTACCTCACGTTCCCCTCGATATCGGAGAGCAAGCTCTCCCCCATATGCCACATCTACATCAACGGGCACCGCATTGCACCCGTGAGCAACACGTTCTGGGGAGGTGCACGCTATGCGGGCGAGTTCGCCGAAGGAGAGCAGATCACCGTCACGCTCTCGCTCAGCTCCTCGTCGGGCGAGGAAGCTGCCGAAGGGGCCCGATGCGCGCTGTGGAGCGACTGCGACATCTCGTCCGAAGAGTACAGCAGTCTCAGGTCCACCACCCCGATCATCGCGGAGAGCCTCGACATGGACGTGTTCGAGCAGCTGTACTCGCAGGTGCAGACCACCGCGCAGGTGCAGAGCTTCGAGGACGGCCATGTGGTGCTGTCCAACAGCAGCGATGCAGACGGCAAGCTGCTGCTCTCCATCCCCTACGACAAGGGCTGGAGCGCCACGGTGGACGGACAGCCCGTGGAGGTGGAGCGCTGCTACTCCGGCCTATGCGGAGTGCAGGTGAACGCGGGAGAGCACGTGGTGGAGCTTACGTACACGACCCCGGGCCTTGCAGCCGGAGCCGTAGCGAGCGTTGCCTCGGTCGCGGCGTTCGCGGTATGGCGGGCGATGGCCCGCCGCCGCAGATCGGCGAGCGAGAAAGCCTAGCCGCAAAGAGACAGGTAACGAGAAGGGGCTGCTCAGACGCGCGTCGAGCAGCCCCTTCTTTTTGGCATCGAAATTCCGCGGGGGCGGCCACGGTTGCACCCGCGCCCGCGGTCGCTCCCGCTCCTGCGCTACTCCTTCGACGGAACCGCGCGCACCTTCGAGATGTCGTGGGTCGCCTCGATCTCGTACCCCGGGGGCACGATGAGAAAATCTTCCTCGTCCCAGGGTCCGTCCACCAGCCGCTGCATGAGCGACAGGTCGCCCTCCAGCTCCACCAGGTTCCACCCGTGGGTGTCGGCGTAGTGCTGCGCGTGCGCGAGGCTCGCCTCGGGGTCGATGTCGAGCGGCGAGGTGATGAAGCCCACGTTCTGGTAGTGCGACATCATCTGCTCCTCGAACTCCATGAGGGTGTCCACCATATCCTCGTCGTCGTGGCGTTCCATGTACTTGGCGCGCATGATGTCGAGATAGTCGTCGTCGGTGCTGGGAGTCGACTCGACCCAGCTGGGAAACGCCCAGTAGGTGCCCTTGTACTTCTCGAAGCACTCCATGTAGCGCTTCTCGGATCCCAGGTACACGCCGATGCAGTCGTCCACGCGGGGCACCACGATGGGGATGTCGATGGCCTTCACGCCCACGATGCTCTCGGAGCACAGGCCGAACGAGAGGGCCAGGTAGTCGGGCTTGCGGCGGCGCTGCCAGCTCTCCACCTGGTCGTGGAACTTCTGGATCGCCGCGTTCAGCTCGGCTTTGAGCGTTTGCGGCGACTCGTGCAGGCCTTGCGGCAGGAACGTAACGTCTACGACGTTCTTGCTCTTGGAGATGAAGTGGCAAAGTTCGCGGGTAAAGACCCTGCAGCTAAAGATATGGATGTTCATGTTGCGCTCCTCGTTTGCCGGCGGCCTCCCCCGCGGCGCGTCATGTTCGGCTCGGCGGCTTCTCCTCCAGAAGGCACGCTCGGGCCTTTTGCTCAAACACATTCAAACTCTACCATTCGAATTGCAGGCAGTCCACATTGGAAATCGACCGCATCTCGATGCAGCACTCGCGCACGCAGCGCCCCGAGTCGAACTGCGGCAGCCGCTACCGCGACTCCAGTCCCATCTGCAGCAGATACACCTCTTCGCGCATCTCGGTGGCCTCCGCGGCGCTCAAGCGGCCGGCAGCCCTCATGCGGCGGATCTGCTCCAGCTCCATCGAGAGGGCCTCGGCCTCCACGTCCACGATGGCGTTTCGTGCCTTCTCCATGGTCTCCAGGCTCGAGTTGCCCGCGATCTTGCGAATCGCGATGGTCATGTCGAGCATCGCGGTGTCCGACGCGCTGGGGATGGGCCTGGCTTCGGCCTCGGCGGCCTCGCTTGCAGCGTCGGTCTTGCCAGCAGCGGCGCCCCCGCCCGCAGTGCCAGCCTCGTCCCCTTCGCCCGCAGCGGCGCCAACCGCAGCCCCGGCACCAGTGGCCTCCGCAGTCAGGTAGTCGCGGGCGTGGTCCTCCACGTCCCTGTGCAGGTCGATCAGCGCCTTCTTGGAATCGCTGTCCATGCGGCCGATGCCGATCTTGGCCATCGTGACCTTGGCCATTGCCACGACGAAGCGTATCCCGCCATGCCTGCGCGTCACGTCGCGTGCCGCTTTGCCGCCGGCCTTGCCTACCTCGGCCACGGCACGGCCTCCGGTCCTGCCGAGCGCCGCCAGCATGTAGCCGAGGTACTTGAGGTACCTGCGCCCGATCGCCTCGTCGGTCTGGCCCGACTTCATCTTCTCCTCCACGTAGCGCATCTGGTCTTCCAGCAGGCCGCGCCGCATCTGCCGCGTGGAGTCGTTGGATGCCACGCCGTGCCCTATGTCTTCCAGACGCTCGCGATATGCGCCCACGGCCACCCTGGTGTAGGGCGCTCGCTCGGAAGTGTCGGCGGCTTCCAGCTCGTCGATCACGTTGGAGAGGATCTGCGCCTTCACCTCGTTCAGCTCGCCCTCCCTGTCGTCGGCCTGCACCGCGGGCGACAATGCGGGAACCAGAAAGTTAGCCAGCAACAAGGTGCACACGATAGCGCCCGATGCCAGAAACACCAGCAGGTCGCGCTCCGGAAACGCGTCGCCCGATGCCACGGTATACGGAATGGTGAGGATGATGGAGAGCGTCACCGCGCCCTTGGGACCCGAAAGCGTGGTCACCAGCGCGTCGCGGATGCGCTTGCGGCGGGCGGGAACCTCGTCGGTGCCCTCGATGGCAGCGGCTTCCACTTCCGCGCGATGCGAGGCGGCCGCACGCTTGACCTTCGAACGGTGCTCCCTCCTCTGCATCAGCATCACCCACACGAAGCGCAGTCCCACCACTATGAGGGTGACCAGCAGCACCAGCCCCACGAGCTGCATTACCTTGATCCAGCTCTCGTCCTGCATCATGGGCATGATCACGTCGGGCAGCTTCATGCCCAGCAGCACGAACAAGATGCCGTTGATGGCGAAGGTGAGCAGCTCCCACACGCTCTCGCTGGTCACGGCGTAGCGCGACGACTCGAGCGTCATGGAGCGCGGGTAGAACTTCATGAAGAGGCCCGCCGCCACCACGGCGAGGATGCCGCTAACGCCGGCGTTCTCGCCCGAGAGGAACGCCGCGAAGGGCATGCACACCTCGAAGAGCACGTAGACCGTGGGGCTTTCGAGGCCGAGCGACCTCACGAACGACAGCGCGAACATCGCCACCGCGGCGATGAGGATGCCCATGCCGATGCCGCCGAAGAACTCCACTGCAAACGAAATCGACGCGTCTGCAAGCGAGAACGTGCCCGTCACGGCCGCGGCGATGGCGAACTCGAACGACACGACGCCCGAAGCGTCGTTGAACAGCGCCTCTCCCGAAAGCAGGGAGTCCTGGTGCTTGTCGAGCGAGACGTCTTTGCCCAGTGCTGCCACCGCAGCCGCGTCGGTGGGACCGAGCGCGGCGCCCAGCGCGAAGGCGGCTGCCAGCGGGACGGAGGGCACGATGGCGTTGAGCGCGAAGCCCACGGCCAGCGCGGTGGCGATCACGAGGCCGATGGCCAGCGAGAGGATGCTGCGGCTGTTGGCGAAGAGCGCCGCCTTGCTCACGTTGCGCGACTCGTTGAACAGCAGCGGCGCTATGAACACCAGCAGGAAGAACTCGGGGTCGCCGAAGATGGCGGTGGGGTCCGAGAAGGTGAGTCCGCCGGCCACGATGCCCATCGCGATCTGCACCAGCGGCAACGCCAGCCTGGGCAGCACCTGGTCGAAGATGCTCGACACCATCACGCACCCGAGCAGCCATAGCAGCACCACGAACGATTGCATCTTTGACCGGCCCTCCTAGTTTCCGATAGTTGCGAACCCGAAGCCCGCGGCAGCGGCTCGCCCGCGCAGGCTTCAAGCCAGAAGTGTAGCACTGCGAGCCCGGCCGGCGGGCACGAGCAGGCGCGAACCACAAACAACTCTCACATGCCCGTCTGCGCTCGCAGCCGGGCGAGCCGCGACCTCCTCTACATCACCGACCGCTTCAAATCGTCCGGCAGCCACGTGGTGGACATGTGCTTCGAGGTCGAGCACCCCGAAGACGCAATCGGTTCCCGCAGCGGTGTAGCGCCTGCCGCCTCGCCAACAGCTTGAAGCCGCACGGAGTAAGCGACTTCTTAAATTCGCTTAACAAGATTCATACTTGCACGTATGTGCAGAGAGTGCCGGCATGCCATGCACGGGGATGCCGCTGCTCGCAATGCGCTGTCACGCAAGCCGGAAAACCCATAGACGAGGAGGAGGCATCGATGGGATTTCTAACAGGCAAGACCGCGATCATCACTGGAGCGGGTTTCGCGGCGCTTAAGGACGGATCGGCTGGCTCGATCGGATACGGCATCGCCACCGCGTATGCCAAGGAGGGAGCCAACCTCACCATCACCGGGCGCAACGTGAAGAAGCTCGAGGCCGCCAAGGAGAAGCTCGAGGCCGAATACGGCATCCAGGTTCTCACCGTGCAGGCCGACGTGAACGCCGGGGCCGACAACCTGGCCGTGGTGCAGAGCGTGGTAGACCAGACCATCGAGAAGTACGGACGCATCGACGTGCTGGTCAACAACGCGCAGGCATCCGCTTCGGGCGTGAGCCTGGCCGACCACACCACCGAGCAGTTCGACCTGGCCATCTATTCCGGCCTCTACGCCGCGTTCTACTACATGAAGGCTTGCTATCCGCATCTCAAGGAAACCAAGGGCTCGGTGATCAACTTCGCATCGGGCGCGGGACTGTTTGGCAACTACGGCCAGTGCGCCTACGCAGCCGCCAAGGAGGGCATCCGCGGCATGACCCGCGTGGCCGCCACCGAGTGGGGCCCGGACGGCATCAACGTCAACATCGTGTGCCCGCTGGCCTGGACCGCGGCACTCGAGAACTTCAAGGACCAGTACCCCGAGGCCTACGAGGCCAACGTGCACATGCCCCCGATGGGCCACTACGGCAACGTGGAGACCGAGATCGGCCGCGTGGTGGTGCAGCTGGCAAGCCCCGACTTCAAGTTCATGAGCGGCGAGACCATCACGCTGGAAGGCGGCATGGGACAGCGCCCGTAACGGCTGGGTATGTCGTCTGATTAGAAACGAGAAGCGGCGTGACCGAAGCATCAGCCACGCCGCTTTTTTGCGCGGTATCCGCTACGCCAGCACCTGCTCGACTTCGGCGATGCTGTTGGCAAAGGTGATGTTGGCGAGCCTCTCCGGGGTGCTCATGCCCGTCTGCACCATGTGGTCGAGCAGCGCCTTGAGGCTGTCGTAGAAGCCGTCGAGGTTGCATATGATGCAAGGCGCGTCGGAAAGCTCGAGCGCAGCCCGCGACATGATCTCGGTGATCTCTTCGAGCGTGCCTGTGCCGCCCGGAAGCGCCACGAACGCGTCGCCAAGCTCGATCATCTTGGCTTTGCGCTCGGCCATGTCCCGCGTCACGATGAGACGGGTGAGGCCATCGAGCTGCGCGTCCTGGTCGATGAAGAACTGCGGCTCCACGCCGGTCACGTCGGCGCCGGCTGCGAGCGCGCTCTGGGCGAGCTTGCCCATGAGGCCGACCTTCGACCCTCCGTATACCAGCGAGTTGCCGCTGCGTCCGATCCACGTGCCAAGCTCGCACGCGGCTTCGCCGAGCTTGGCGTTGCCGCCGTCGCTAGCCCCCAGGTATACGGTAATGTTCATGAAGCTTCCCCTTGCCCGAATAGATTTGCAGCCCCGATGCTGCGAGTTCGTCCGGCTCCTAGCTGCAAAGCCGAACTTCTCTATGCTACCCGCGTTTCGCGATTTTGCAATGCCCGTGTTGCGCTCGCGCCGCGGATGCCGCACGCCAGCACGGTGCTAGGCGTCCTTCCCATCGCGCGCGAACGAGCATCGCTCGAGGTACGCCTCCCCCACGTTCTCGCGTTCCCATCCCCTCACGACCTTGTAGCCCACGGGGCTGAGCAGCACCTCGCACAGCAGCTCGGCGATGGCGGCCGTGAGCGAGCACATGAGCACCTGCACCCACGTCCAGCCGAAGAACACGTGCGACACGATGATGGCGAAGATGAGGTTGTCCACGAACTGCGCCACCCCGGTCGACACGTATGAGCGCAGCGCGAAGGCCCCGAACGTGTCTTTGCGGGTGCGCCGCCCGATGGCCTGGTTGAGCAGCGAGTTGAGCACCGACGAAGCCAGCATGGCGATCGAGCTTCCCACCACCACATACCACGTGCCGCCGATCGTGGCGTTGAGGGCTTCGTTTGCCACCATCGAGCCCGTGTCGTAGTAAGCGCCCCACATGCCGGGGGCGAGGCTCAGCACCTTGAGCAGCAGGCACACCCCGAGGTTGATGCCCAGCGCCATGATCGACACCTTGATGGAGGCCGCCGCGCCGAAGCGCTTGCAGATCATGTCCATGCACAGAAACGAGACCCAGCTCACGGCAAAGCCGCAGTCGAGCGCCAGCCAGGGCAGCGAGAACAGCTCCTTGTTGGCCATGAGGTTCATCACGATAACGCTCACGATGAAGATGGTGACGGTAGAAGAAGGGATGCTGCGGAGCAGGACCTTGTAGTCGTCCCGAACGCCCCGAGCCTTGCTGGCAATGCTCGACATATGTGAATCTCCTTTGGTTTTAGGTTTTACAAGCAGGATTTAGGACCCGAACTGCTTGGGCGAGTGCGTTGCCGCGACCCCGGTGGATTCGCCAGGTGCCCACGCGGGGTATGTCTGAACGGCGACTTTTGACCAAAGGCCAACCTGAGCCGTTCAGATATACCGCGCGGGGCACCCCGCAAGAGTCTCTATGGGTGCCAGCGTGGGGTGTGTCGGACAGGCGACTTCTGCAGCTTGAGCGTTGCCTGAGCCGTTCAGATATACCCCGCGATGGCACCCCTGAGGAGCCGCATATCGAGTGCCCCTCGCCCGGGCACTCGCATCAAACACTTTACACCGACATGTTGCCGAATTCCGATAACACTAGGCCGTCGTTGCGCTCGAGGGCCCAGTTCACGTTCCACGGGCTGGTGAACAGCAACAGGCGGCCTCCCCGCATATCCTCCACGCGGCAGGTGTCGCGGGTGAGGTCGAGCTTGGCAACGTCTATCTCGCCCGGCTTGTTCTGAATCCAGCGCAGGTCGGTGTAGGGCAGGGCCTGGCGGCGCACTTCCACATGGTACTCGCTCTTGAGGCGCTGCTCGAGCACTTCGAACTGCAGCACTCCCACCACGCCCACGATCACGCTTTCCATGCCGGTGCCGGGTTCGCGGAAGATCTGGACCGCGCCTTCTTGCGCCAGTTCTTCCATTCCCTTCACGAACTGCTTGCGCTTGAGCGTGTCCACCTGCGAGATGCGGGCGAAGTGCTCGGGCGAGAACGTGGGGATCTGCGGGTACTTCACGTGGGTCTTGCCGGTGCACACGGTGTCGCCGATGGAGAAGATGCCGGGGTCGAACAAGCCAACGATGTCGCCCGCGTAGGCCTCGTCCACGATGGCGCGGTCGTCGGCCATGAGCGACGTGCCCGTGGCCAGCTTGAGCTTGCGCTCGCCCTGCACGTGGTAGGCCTCCATGCCGCGTTCGAACTTGCCGGTGCAGATGCGCACGAAGGCGATGCGGTCGCGGTGGTTCTTGTCCATGTTGGCTTGGATCTTGAACACGAAGCCCGAGAACTCGCCGCCGT
>CAVFRF010000032.1:0-4458 GCA_963624975.1 Bacteroidaceae bacterium | reverse complement strand
CTCAGCTGGGAGAGCGCGGGCTTTGCAAGCCTGAGGTCAGGGGTTCGATCCCCCTTACCTCCACCAACAGAGAAGTTCGACAGGCGGCTCACGGCCGAAGCTACCCATCAACTAGATATGGAGTCTTGTACGACGGATTGTTTTTGCAGGCAATATCTATGGGGTGGAACCAAGAGGAGACAAGCTGCTTTGAGGGCAGCTTTTTTTATGCAGTTTAAAGGGAGCATATGAGCAAGAACTTCGCAGATCTTGGCCTGTCCAAGAGCATCTTGGAAGCGGTGAAATCGATGGGGTACGAGATCCCGACGCCGATCCAGGAGCAGACCATCCCGATGGTGCTGGATCACAAGGACGTCGTGGGCGCGGCGCAGACGGGCACGGGCAAGACGGCGGCTTTCATGCTGCCGATCATGGACCTGCTCGAGCGCGACCTCGACGAGCGCTATGCAGAGTGGAAGCAGGTTCAGAAGGAGAAGGACCAGGCTTACAGGGAGGCGCATCCCGACCAGAAGAAGCGCCGCCGCCGCGGAAAGTACAAGAAGCCGCGCGGACCCTTCGCCCTGATCGTGACACCCACGAGGGAGCTGGCCCAGCAGATCGACGACGTGGCCAAGGAAGTCGAGCCCTTCTCCAAGGTCCACCCCTTCACCGTGGTGGGCGGCCAGAAATACGGCCCGCAGATCGACGGTATCAAGAAGGGTGTGGACGTGCTGGTGGCCACCCCGGGCAGGCTCATCGACCTCATGGAGCAAAACGCGGTGGAACTGGACAACGTGAAGTACCTCGTGCTCGACGAGGCCGACCGCATGCTCGACATGGGCTTTTGGCCCAGCGTGCGCAAGATCGTGGCCGCCGTGCCCGAGGAGAGGCACACGCTCCTGTTTTCGGCCACGCTCTCGCGCGACATCATGAACCAGACGCACTCGCTGCTCAAGGACCCGGAGTTCGTGGAAATCGCCAAGAACGGCGAGACCTCCGATCAGGTCGACCAGTTCATCATGCCCGTCGCGCAATCTCAGAAAAGCGACCTTTTGCAGGCTCTGCTCGAAGAGAAGGGCGGCACCCGCATCCTGGTGTTCACCCGCACGAAGCGCCGCGCCGATGCCTGTGCCAAGCGACTCAAGAAGGCCAACATCAAGGCGGAGTCGATCCACGCCGACAAGACTCAGGCCCAGCGCACCCGCGCGCTGGACAACTTCAAGAACTCCAAGATCGACGTGCTCATCGCAACCGACGTGCTGGCGCGCGGCATCGACGTGAGCGACGTGAACTACGTGGTGAACTACGACGTGCCCATGAATCCGGAAGACTACGTGCACCGCATCGGGCGCACGGGCCGCGCCGGCGAGCACGGCTCGGCATACACCTTCGTGGGCGTGGACGAGATTACCGCCATGCGCGAGATCGAGTACTTTACCAAGCACGTGATCGACGTGCACGACGTGAAGGGCTTCGAGTATCAGGATAGCCGCGTGGTACCCCGACCCGACCGCAGCGCCGAGAAGGGAAAGACCGCCGCTGGCAAGAGGAAGCTCGCCTACAATGGCAGCAGGAGAAGGAGGTCCTACCCCGGGCACGGAGCCAGGCGCAGGTAGGACGCTATGCGAGCGTGCGGTGAGAGCGAGCGGCGCATGCAGATCGCAGACAGGAGATTTTGAGATGAGCCACTTCAAGTACAAGACCAAGGGCACATGCTCCAAGCAGATCGACTTCGACCTGGAAGACGGCAAGCTCTCCAACGTGAAGTTCATGGGCGGATGCAACGGCAACCTCAAGGCCATCGGCAGGCTCGTCGAGGGCGCCGATGCGCAGACCATTGCCGGCATCTTGAAGGGCAATATCTGCGGACAGCGCGACACGTCGTGCGCCGACCAGTTTGCGCAGGCAATCGAGGGTGCGCTTTCGGGAAATCTGCAGCAGGACTAGGCGCTCGCGCGGCGGGTGGAGATGCACGTGGCGGTGCGGCTGGCGGCGGTGCTTGGCCGCATGCTCGGCCGGCGGCACCTGTCCGCAACATCCTTAGGAGAAACATGACAGACCACAACGACGGGCAGTCGCCCATAAGCGAGGAGCTTGATGCCCTCACCTGCGATGCGATAGGGATGGCGCTCGACAACCTGGCAGACGGCGACGGCATATGGCCCACGCTGGTGCTGCTGCACGAAGATGGCGACAGGGAGTTCTTCGTGTTCGAGGACGACGGGCTGGACATCTGCCTCACGCAGGCCCGCGAGTCGGTGAAGGAGCTGGGACAGGGCTGCAGCTGCTATGCGCTGTTCTACGACGGCTTCTTCGAGCAGGGCGACAGCCTCACCGACAACGCGCTGGTGGTGGAGTTTGGCGAGCGCGGTGCCGGATGCGCGTATTCTGCCGTGGTGCCGTATGGCAACGCCGGCATGGGCGAGCAGTTCTGGTACGACGAGCCGATGCCGGGCGGCGAGGAGAAGCTGCTCTTCTAGCGGGGCGGATGCTGACACGAGGCGCTGCTGGCGCGAGGCGCGGCAACGGGCGTAGTGGCAAGCACGCTCGACAAGGGGTTTTAGGAGAAACTGGAGAAGATGGACTACAAGGGAATTAGGAACGTGGCGATCATCGCCCACGTCGACCACGGCAAGACCACGATGGTGGACAGGATTCTGCAGGCCACCGGTGTATTTCGATCCAACCAAGATGTGCCCGACCAGGTGCTGGACTCCAACGACCAGGAACGCGAGAGGGGCATCACCATTCTCTCCAAGAACGTGTCGGTGAGGTACAAGGACATAAAGATCAACATCATCGACACCCCCGGCCACTCCGACTTTGGCGGCGAGGTAGAGCGCGTGCTCAACATGGCCGATGGCGCGCTGGTGATCGTGGACGCTTTCGAGGGTCCGATGCCGCAGACCCGTTTCGTGCTGCGCAAGGCGCTGGAGCTGGGCCTCACCCCCGTCGTGGTGATCAACAAGATCGACCGTCCGGGCGCCCGTCCCGAAGAGGTCGTGGACGAGGTGTTCGACCTCATGGTGGAACTTGACGCCACCGACGAGCAGCTCGACTTTCCCGTGGTGTACACGTCGGCCGCCGAGGGCTACGCCCGCTACGAGCCCGACGACGACAACGACGACATGATCCCGCTGCTCGACACCATCATCGAGCATCTGCCCGAACCCGAGCAGGACGTGGACGGGCCCATCGCCATGCAGGTATGCACCGTGACGCACTCCAACTTCCTCGGCCGCATCGCCGTGGGAAGGCTGCATACCGGCACGCTTCACAACCGCGACACCGTGCTGGTGAAGAAGCCCAACGGCTCCGAGCGCACCGTGCTGGTGAAGCAGCTCCACACCTTCGAGGCGCTGGGCCAGCAGGAATGCGACGTGGCCTATGCCGGCGACATCGTGGCCGTGGTGGGCATCGACGATGCCGACATCGGCGACATGGTGACCTCGGTGGACAACCCCGTGGACCTGCCTCCCATCACCATCGACGAGCCCACGCTGGCCATCGTGTTCGAGGCGTCGACCAGCCCGCTCGTGGGCGACGATGGCGACATCGTGGGATCGCGCCAGCTCAAGGAACGCCTGATGCGCGAGAAGGAATCCAACGTTACCATGCGCATCACCGAGCAGGAAGACGGCGGCATCGAGGTCGCCGGCCGTGGCGTGCTGCACCTGTCGGTGCTCATGGAGACGATGCGCCGCGAGGGCTACGAGTTTCAGGTCGGCCGCCCCAAGGTGCTATTTAAGAAGTCCGACGACGGCAAGCTGCTGGAGCCGGTTGAGGAGGCCACGATCGAGGTCATTTCCGAATACGCCGGCAAATGCATCGAGACCATGGGCAACGCCGGCGGCGAGATGACCGACATGAGCAGCCGCGAAGAGCAGACCTTCATGACCTTCAACATTCCCACCCGCGGCGTGATGGGATTGGCGACCAAGCTCATGAACGTTTCGCACGGCGAGGCGATCTTTAGCCACAGGTTCCTCAAGTACGACACCTTCCGCGGCGAGCTGTCCGGCCGCAAGAACGGCGTGATGATCGCGATGTACAACGACAAGGCAGTGGCCTATGCGCTCGACACGCTGCAGACGCGCGGCATCATGTTCGTGGGTCCCGGCGAGCAATGCTACGAGGGCATGATCGTGGGCGAGCACGCCAAGGACAACGACCTCGTGGTCAACGTGTCCAAGCAGAAGCAGCTCACCAACACGCGCGCCGCCTCGGCCGACAAAGCGATCCTGCTCACGCCGCCCACGCGCTTTACCCTCGAGGAAGCGCTGGAGTACATCCAGGACGACGAGCTTGTGGAGATCACGCCCAAGAACATCAGAATGCGCAAGAGGATCCTGTCCGAGGTCGCCCGCCGCAAGGCCCGCAGGATCTAGAGGTTCTCCTTTAGGATTCTCACGTGGTGCCATCGAGGGGTATATCTGAACGGCTCAGGTTGGCCTTCGGCCAAAAGTCGCCGTTCAGACA
>CAVFRF010000031.1:0-10341 GCA_963624975.1 Bacteroidaceae bacterium | reverse complement strand
CCCGCAGCACGTTCTGAGCGGCCGTCATCGCAGGCGCGAGCATCATCTCGGCCTTGCTGAACTTCTCGGCATACGTGGTTTGCAGGTCGTTCTGGCGAACCCACTCGGCATCGCCGCGCTCGATCGTCAGAAGAGCCTCTACGATGCAATCGCGTCCCAGCTCCGACAGCGTGCGCGTAAGCTCGTCGACGTTCATGTCGCCGATCTTCGCCTCGCGCTGCATGCAGTAGTCGCCGGTGTCCAGCCCCTCCTCCATACGCATGATGCTGATGCCGGCAACCTCGTCGCCAGCCAGAATCGCACGGCCTATAGGCGCCGCACCCCGCCAGCGCGGCAGCAGCGAAGCGTGCACGTTGATGCATCCCAAACGGGGCACATCGAGCACGCGACGGTTGAGAATCTGCCCGTAGGAAGCCACTACCACCACGTCGGGCTCGAGGCTCTCCAGCAGCTCGCATGCCTCGGGGTCGCGCATCGACTCGGGAGCGTGCACAGGCACGCCAAGCTCGAGAGCCGCGGCCTTCACGGCAGAAGGCACCGTCTTGCGACCGCGCTTCGACACCGAGTCGGGCTGCGTGAACACGCCCACCAGCTCTATGCTGTCTGCCTCGGCCAGCGCCTGCATGATAGGCACTGCGAACCGGGGCGTTCCCATGAAGACGGCCCTCATGCCCTACTCCACTTCTCCCGGCTGCTTGCCCATGAGCACGGCGGCCTTGTACTCCTCGAGCTTCTTGAGGCGATCCACCACGTTCATGGTCTCGAACAGCGTGATGCCCGACAGGTGGTCGATCTCGTGCTGCAGGCACCTTGCCAGGAATCCCTCCGCCTCGATGTGCACGGGCTTGCCCTCGGGGTCGAGCGCATCCACCACGACCTCGTGGAAACGCTCCACCGGCACCGTGATGCCGGGAATCGAGAGGCATCCCTCGTCGTCCACGACCTTCTCGCCACCCGCGCTCACGATGCTCGGGTTCACCAGCAGCATCGGGTCTTTGGGGCAGCCATCCTCGCCCGAATATTCCACGTCCACCACGATGATCTTCTTCGAAAGGCCCACCTGCGGACCGGCCAGCCCGCACCCGCGAGCGCCGTACATCAGCTCGGCCATCTCCATCATGGTCTGCCTGAGGTCGCGCTCGTTGGCAACCACCACGTCTTCGCAGGGCTTGCGCAGTATCGGATTGGGCGAGGTGAGAATCTGCATCGTTGGTCTCCTAGTGCTTTGCATGTGCTGTGCACGGGCCGCTTGCGCCGCCCGGTTTGGTTTCATTGCAAGATTGTACACGGTGAAGCGGAGATTGTCGGCACCCCCTCCGGGATTAGCCAGCAGAGGTCGAAGAACATCAACCGCGCTGCCGCATCGAACGTTGCGGCACTTGCCCGCGCACTGTGCTGTACTCCCGACGACCTGCTGGAACCCGAGTCGAGCTACAGCTACGCGGTGGTGAGCGTGGATTAGAACAAATCCATCGGGTCCACGTCTACCGCGGCGCTCACGCCCGGGGCTGCTTTGCGGGAGCGCATCACCGGCTCGAGCATCGCGGGGATGTCGGCATCGGCTGGAGCCTTCACCAGGATGTGCCAGCGATAGGTGCCGCGCAGCTTGGAGAGCAGGCAGGGGCTGGGACCCAGCACGCTCCAGCCTTCGGGAAGGAAGCCCTCCGCACCCGGAGCCGAGAGCGGGTCTGAGGGCGTGGGAGCCATCGCGCGGCCATCTCGTTCCGCCGGCGCGCCCTCGCCCGCAGCGTCTTCCACGGGCGCGACCTCGCCACCGCCCACGAGCGGCAGCTCCGACACCGCTGCGGCGAACAGCGTGCCCGACCCCGACACTCTCGCCATATGCTCGTCGAGCTGCCGTCTGAGGTTGGCGGCCTCGCGAGCCACGAGGGTCTCGTTCTTGCCCCATATCAGGATGTTGGCCAGCCGCTTGTACGGCGGGTAGCCCATGGCCTCGCGCATGGGCATCTCGTCCTTGAGGAAAAGCCCGCGGTCGTGCCTCGACGCGGCCACGATGGCGGGATGCTCGGGCCAGTACGTCTGCACGATCACGCGCCCGGGCTTGTCGGCACGTCCCGCGCGGCCGGCCACCTGCTCCACCAGCTGGAAGGTGCGCTCGGCAGCGCGGAAGTCGGGCAGCTTGAGCGTGGTGTCGGCGATAATCACGCCGGCCAGCGTCACGTCGGGAAAGTCCAGGCCCTTGGCGATCATCTGCGTGCCGATGAGCACGCCGCGATCGGATGCGGCAAACTCTCCCAGCAGCCTCTCGTGGTCGCCCTTGTTGCGGGTGGTGTCGGCATCCATGCGCACGATGGGCACGCTGGGTCCCACGATGGCGCGCAGCTGGTCGGCGGCGTACTGCGTGCCCGGCCCCAGCTGCTTGAGGTAGGGACTGCCGCATTCGGGGCACTTGGCCGGCAGGGGCATGCGCCGCCCGCAGTGGTGGCACATCAAGAACCCGGGGTCAGCCGCGCCAGCCCCAGCAGCTCCGCGCGCCCCCGCATGGTAGGTGAGCGATGTCGAGCATTGCTCGCAAGTGGGCACGAATCCGCACTCGCGGCACAGCAGAAACGACGCGAAGCCACGCCTGTTGAGCAGCAGCACGGCCTTCTCGCCACGCGACATGGTCTCCTGCAGCGCCTGCGTGAGCGCCCGCGAGTACATGGTGCGGTTGCCGCCCTCGAACTCCCCCGCAAGGTCCACCACCTGCACGGGCGGAAGCGGCTTGCCGCTTGCGCGCTCGCGAAGCTCCACGCGTTGCCACGCGCCGGTCTCGCATTTGTGAAGCGTCTCGATCGCCGGGCTTGCGCTGCCCAGCACCAGCACGGCGCCGGTGAGCCGCGCAAGCTCTACCGCCACGTCGCGCGAAGAATACCTCGGAGAAGAGCTCTGCTTGTAGGACGACTCGTGCTCCTCGTCGATCACGATCAGCCCGAGGTTGGCGAGCGGGGCGAACAGCGCCGAGCGGGCGCCCACAACCACGCGTGCGTCGCCGGAACGCGCGCGGTCCCACTGGTCGTAGCGCTCCCCCACCGACAGGCGCGAGTGCAGCACCGCCACTTGGTCGCCGAAGCGCGAACGAAAGCGACCCACGGTTTGCGGGGTGAGCGATATCTCGGGCACCAGCACGCAGGCCGTGCGCCCCTGGTCGAGCACGTTGCGGATGGCCTGCAGGTACACCTCGGTCTTGCCGGAGCCGGTAACGCCGTCGACAACCACCACGCCGCCGCCCTGCTCGGCAGCGGCGCCAATGGCCGCGAGAGCCTCGCGCTGTCCAGCCGTAAGCTCCTCGACGCCGCGCTCGATGATCCCCGAGTCGCCGCGCCCGCCGCCGGCACCCGCCACGCCACCGCCGCCGCGAATCCGTCTGCGGCTCTCCAACGTCACCAGCCCGCGCTTCTCCATTGTGCGCAGCGTGGACGACACGGCATCTATCTCGATCCCCAGCTCGGCCACCCTCATCTCGCCGGCCTTGAGCGCCTCGATCACCGCCATCTGCTTGGTGGCGTTCCTGGGCGGCTCGTACACGCGGCCCATCTCGGTGAGCGCGACCCATCTGTCGTCCACAGCCGCAACGCTCGGCGGCTCGTATCTCCACTCCCCGCGGCCGATGTTGCGCATCTTGGGGGTCGCACCCGGAGGCATGAGCAGCTTGACCGCCTCGGGCAGCGTGCTCAGGTACTCGTGCGCGATCCAGCGCGCAAGCTCGGCATGCACCAGGTCGAAGTACGGCTCGGTGAGCACGCGCTTCACCGGCAGCAAAGAAATACCTCCGAGCACCCCGTCGGGGCGTTCGGAGGTATTCACTATGTAGCCTATGCTCGGCCTGTGCGAGAAGTCCACCTCGACGCACTGCCCCACGCGGGCATCCATGCCCTCGGGCACGACGTAGGTGAACGTGCTGTCCAGCGCGCGCGTGGGAATGTCGAGAACTATGTCGGCAACCCTCACGCCCATGCGCTAAGCCCCAAGGGCGGCCTTGAGCTCGTCGACGCGGTTGGTCTGCTCCCAGGTAAACTCGGGAAGCTCGCGGCCGAAGTGGCCGTAGTTGCAGGTCTTGCGGAAGATAGGACGGCGCAGCTGCAGCGTGTCGATGATGGCCGCCGGGCGCAGGTCGAAGACCTTCTTCACAGCGTCCACCAGCTGCTCGCTGGAGTAGTCCGACGTGCCGAACGAGTCCACGAACACCGAAAGCGGCTCAGCCACGCCGATGGCGTAGGCGATCTGGACCTCGCACTTCTCGGCGATGCCGGCCGCCACGATGTTCTTGGCGATCCAGCGCGCCATGTAGGCCGCCGAGCGGTCCACCTTGGTGGAGTCCTTGCCGGAGAATGCGCCGCCGCCGTGACGGCCCGCGCCACCGTAGGTGTCCACGATGATCTTGCGTCCGGTGAGGCCGGTGTCGCCCATGGGGCCGCCCACGACGAAACGGCCGGTGGGGTTGACCAGCACATCGATGCCGTCGTTCCACTCGATGCCCTCGGCTGCAAACACGGGCTTGATCACGTTCTCCACGATCTCGGGCTTCATCTTGCCCTGGATGTCGATGCCGTCGGCATGCTGCGACGACACCAGCACGGTCTCCACGCCCACGGGCTTGTCGTTCTCGTAACGCACCGTCACCTGGGTCTTGCCGTCGGGGCGAAGGTAGGGCATCGTGCCGTTCTTGCGCACCTCGGTGAGCCTCTCCGACAGGCGATGTGCCAGGTAGGCCGGCATGGGCATGAGCGTCTTGGTCTCGTTGCACGCGTAGCCGAACATCATGCCCTGGTCGCCCGCGCCCACGAGGCTGTACTTGTCGGTGCCGTCCTCGATGCCCTGCTGCACCGCGTAGGCCTGGTCGACGCCCTGCGCGATGTCGGGCGACTGCTCGTGCACCGCGTTCATCACCGAGCAGGTGTTGCAGTCGAAGCCGTACTCTGCCGAGTTGTAGCCGATGCTGTCCACGACCTCGCGCGCGATCTTCTCGAAGTCCACGTGCGCGACGGTGCGGATCTCGCCGCAGATGCAGATTAGGCCCGTGGTGGTGAAGGTCTCGACCGCCATGTGGCAGGCGTCCACGTCGGCCGCCACGCCTTCGGGCGACACGTAGCCCTTGGCCTGCAGGTCGGCCTCCTGACGCAGGATCTCGTCGACGATGGCATCCGAAATCTGGTCGCAAATCTTGTCGGGATGTCCCTCCGTTACCGATTCGGAGGTGAAGAGGTAGTTCTTTGGTGCCTCGCTAGCCATGTGTAAAACTCCTAGTCTCCAAGCCCTGCCGGCATGTCGTCGGCGACGCAAGCAAGCGCCGCGCTGCGAGATTGCGCAAGAACGTGCGATACGCCATGCCCCGAGGGCGTTTAAGCCGCAAGGCATACTATAGCAATTGTTCGCCAAGCCGCTCGCCGCAAATTTCAGCTTTGGCAAGCTAGCAGAGCGCCGCAAGCTCATCCGCGCGCCCCTCCGCGAGGGCAGCGCTCTACGCCGCAGGTTCCTCGGCGTTCGCCTTGATCTGGTTGATGATGCCCACCAAACCCTTCTGCTGCTCGGTGGTGAACATGCGCACGAACGACTGCGGACGGTCGAACGGCGACTGGGTAAGTGCGGCGAGGTCCATGTACCCGTACATGAACGCGTCGAACCGCAGTGCATCCACATCGGACTCGTCGTTGCGCACGAGCGGTGCGATCTCGGAGATTAGCACGCCGAGGTCGCCGTCGTTTATATACTCGTAGATCTTCTCCTGCTTGAACCGCTCGACGGCCTGCCGGTGCAGCCGCACGCTCACGAGTTCTTCGTTGAGGTCGACGACCTGATAGCGAATTTCCTCCACCATGCTGGAACGCCAGCGCTGGTACTCGTCGGAGGCGAAGGCGCTCTGCTGCAAGCCCTTCACCAGCGTGGCCTGCCGGCAGAACACCTTCTCGGCCAGCGAAGTGCCGATTTTGCCCTCCACGGCTTTGGGGTTCTCGGCGAAAAACTCGAAGTTGCGGCCCCAGTCGAAGATGAAGAACCGCTGCTTGTCGGCGTTGCGCCCGCTCAGCGGGTCGTCCACTTCGAGACCCGGGCACAGGCGCGTGCCGCGCCCGATCATCTGCCAGAACTTGATCCTGGAACGCACCTTCTTGAAGAACACCAGATTCACGATCTCGGGCACGTCGATGCCCGTGTCCATCATGTCTACCGACACCGTGATGACCGGCAGGTCCTTAAGCTCGAACTCGTTTATCACGGTATGCGAGTAGTCGTCGGAATGCAGCACCGCCTTGATGTAGCCGCCGGGCAGCCCCGGGTAGAGCTTGCCGAAGCGCTCCACGATGAAACGCGCGTGTTTCTGGCTTTGCGCAAAGATCACCGTCTTGCCCAGGTCCTGCCCTCCGTTGACTCGGATGCCCTTGCCCATGAGCGTCTCCAACACGGCATCGACGGTCTTCTCGTTGAACACCCAGTTGTTGATCTGCGTGGGAGCGATGAAGTCGGGCACGTCTTGGCCCGTCTCCTCGAAGTCTTCCTCTATGGTTCGCTTGTCTTCCTCGGAGAGGTCGTCATAGGTGATGCCGTCGTCCATGAAGCTCGTGTGCGTCTTGATGCCCATGAAGGGTACCAGCACGTGGTCCTGCTCGGTAGCGGTCTCGTACTCGTACACGTAGGTGGGCACGCCGCGCTCGACCTCGAAGAAGTCGTAGGTGTTGCGATCGACCTCGTTGGCCGGCGTGGCAGTGAGACCCACGATCAGCGCATCGAAGTACTCGAAGATGGCGCGGTACTTCTTGAAGATGGATCGGTGCGCCTCGTCCACTATGATCAGGTCGAAGTGCGCCGGCGTGTACATGCGCACGCCATCGGCGTTGCGCACGCTGTCGATGGCGTTGAGAATCGTCTGGTACGTGGAGAAGACGATGCGGGCATCGCGCTCGTCCTTGTTGCTGCACAGGTTGCAGCGCGAGGTTTCGGGCAGATACTCCCGGTAGGCTCCCGCAGCCTGATTCACCAGTGCCACGCGGTCGGCCTGAAACAGCACGTTCTTCACGCGCCCCGCACGCATTAGCACGTCGACGAGCGCCGCCGATACGCGCGTCTTGCTCGTTTAGCAAAGCTCCCTGCGCTTTGATGGCAGCGATCTGTTCCTTGGTGAGAGAAGTGCCCTCCCGGGGAATCTTGCCCTCGTCGAACCTGCGGTCCACGTAGGCGGGTCCGTAGCAGTAGTCGATCCAGTCGACGAAGTTGAACAGGCTGCGTAGCGACAGCACGGCATCTGCCGTCGAGACCTTCTTTTCGGTGTGAACCGCTAGATTCCCGAGCTTGTTGATGCCCAACAGCGGTCGCCAGACGCGCTCGTCCAAACATTGCCTGAAAGAGAGCTCATGCAAAAGCGAACTGAGATTGTCCTTGTAGGGCATGCTGATCGATGAATCCACAGCATAGACCCACTTGACGGCCAGCTCTAGTGCCTTGCGGCAGCCCACCGCGCACATCGCGGGCGAAGTGGCGAACACGCGCTCCGCCTCGACGCAGGCATCTGCGAACATCTCGTAGTAGGTGCCCTGCTCTTTCAGGAAGTCGAAGTTCATGACGCGTCGTCGCTTTCTGGGAGACCGCCAGTTTCTACATGTTGCTCAAGTTCCATCAAGAACCTATCGTAGTCGGAAACAAAAAGCTTGTCCTGAACAATTCTATATTTCTCGAACTCGCTTTCGACATGGAGTTTTGCTTGTTCCGCGCTCACTTTGCCTGCCCCTACCAGCAACTCGGTGCCGTTGAATTCCAGGAACCCATCAAGGCGCGTGGCCCAATCCTCCATGGTCATGGGTATATGGCGCTCGGCCTGAAGTTCAGCATAATCGAGATACATCGAAACGAGGCGTTCGAGAAATGAAAGCTCTTTCTCGCTCAGATAGTTCTTTGCTACCGAAACGTCTGTCTTCACGATTTTTCCCGCCGGGGCGGCAGCCCAGGTGGTGAGCCCCATATGTTCTTTCTCGGCATCGGCTCTCTCGACGATGAGTTCCGCCGCCGTATGACGATGCACGGCATAATGCATCTTGTTTTGGACGGTCTTAAAAAACGTCCTCGTGGTTTTCGAGTCTTTGTCGTAGTCGATGGCCGTGGCGTAAATATCTGTTACCTTCTGGTAGAATCTGCGTTCGGAGGCTCGAATTTCTCGAATCTGTTCGAGTAGTTCATCAAAGTATTTTTCCGTGAGCATGCTTCCGCTGTTTTTCAGGCGCTCGTCATCAATCACCCATCCCTTGATGGTGTAGTTTTTTACGATGGTGTTGGCCCATTTGCGAAACTGCACGGCACGCGAGTTGTTCACCTTGAACCCCACGGCGATGATCATCTGCAAATTGTAGTGGTTGACCTCACGGTTTACTTGACGAGAGCCCTCGGTTTGAACTATTCGGAATTTCCGAATAGTTGCTTCTTCGGTCAGTTCCGAATCCTCATATACCTTCTTGATGTGCTCGTTTATCGTTGGAGGTGTTACATCGTAAAGTGCTGCCATCATCTTTTGCGTGAGCCAGATGTTTTCGTCTTCGTAGCGCATCTCGATACTGTCTTGGCTGTCACCGGTTGCGGCTACGTAGGTTAGATATTCAGCCGCGCTTGAGCGAATGCTATTGTCGCTATCCATGAAAGCTCCTATCCGAAATAGTCTTGAGCCAGGCTGTCGTAGAGCATCTGCAGCTTCTCAATTTGCTGCTGCGCGATAAACCGCGATTTGTCGACCTGCGCGGCGAAGTCGGCGAACTCTTGTTGGAGCTCGAGGGGCGGAAGCGGCATCGAGAAACCCTGGAGAGCTTTTTTGTTGACCTTTGGCATTTGAGCGCGGCCCGACAGCGGAAGAACGTAGTCAAGAATCTCCTCCGCGGGCTTGTCCTTGAAGCGGCTCCAGCGCATCTGCTCACCGTCGATCTGCGCGCCGTAGGCGTTGCGATATACTTGCGGGAAAATGCGGGGTTGCGGTACGCCCAGGACCTGTTCCATGCGCTCGGCTTCAAGCTCCTTCTCGTCGAGCTGCCTCATGAACATGAGATACGTGAGCTGGCTTATGACCTCGATGGGGTTGGTGATGCCGCCCTCCCACATTTTCTGCCACACGGCATCGACTTTGCCTTTGGTTGCACCTGTGATCATGCAGCTAATCCTCTTCCTCGAGTGATGTTGATTGAGCAGATACGCGCCACTGCAGCTAGGCACGCGAAACGCACTTCCCCATTATAGTTGGAGCCGAGCGTGGAGGCGACACCCAATCGCACATATGTTCGATTGTCCGATGAATGCCCCTCCGCGAGGGCGTGGGGTTTGCGGAGCTTTGCTTGGTGGATAATGAGCAGTTGATAAACGAGCAGCGACCTGCGCCGGTGCTTGAAGCCTTGCGCTCTGAACGCCGAGCGGGTCGCGACCGGGTGACGGCGCCGCCCTGCGCGCTGCGGCACCCCAGATAGGAACTCATGGACGCAAGCACTCTCGATGGCAACATCGATGCAATAGAGCGGTACATCCGCGAAGGCGAGGCGGGACGCGGCGGCTCGGGGCTGCTCGGGTTCGAGCTGGAGCACTTCGTGGTCGACGCGCGCACGAACGCGCTGGTGCCCTATGCGTCGTCGCCGGATTACTCGCGGCCCGGTGTGGAGGACGTGCTCGCGCGGCTCTCCCCTCTCTACGGGGGCGAATCGCGCACCGCCGATTCCAACGGTTGCGAGCATATCGTCGGCCTCGTGCGCAACGGCGCTCCCATCACCATCGAGCCGGGAGCGCAGATCGAGGTGAGCATCGGCCCTTGCCGGAGCATCGCGCAGATCGAGGATCGCTATCGCAGGTTCCGCTCCGAGGTCGACCCCGTGCTCGACGAGATGGGCTACAGGCTCGCCACCCTGGGGTACCACCCCACCGCGTGCGCGTGCGACATCCCGCTCATCCCCAAGCGCCGCTACACGATGATGGACGAGCGATTCCGCTCCACCGGCAGCCACGGCATATGCATGATGAGGGGCAGCGCTTCGACTCAGATGTCGATCGACTACGACGACGAGGCCGATGCCGTGGCCAAGATGCAGGTTGCCACCGCCATCGGGCCGTTGCTGTACTTCGTGCTGGACAACGCCCCGGTGTTCGAGGGCGAGCGCGTTGGGGTTGCGACCGGAGATGCCGTTGCTGCCGGCTCGCGCGTCTCGCAACGCAGCGGGCTTGCCATCCCGCAGCGCATGGCGCGTGCCGCGATCTGGAACGACGTGGATGCCGACCGTGCGATGGGGGCGTCGTTTCTGTTCGAGAGCGACCCGGGTTATCGCTCGTACGCCACGATGCTCATGGCGAGGCCGCCCATCCTCGCGCTCGAGCGGCCCGGCGACGACT
>CAVFRF010000030.1:0-7220 GCA_963624975.1 Bacteroidaceae bacterium | reverse complement strand
GCCCAGGTGGGGCCGCGTGAAGATGGGGAAGGTGAAGGCCTCGGAGGTGCAGAAGGCTGGCTGGTGGACGACCACGGCGGACCCGCAAGCCCCAACGGCCTCACGGTGGCTTGGAAGCGCTGGTTCTCCACGCAGCCCTTCGCGGGCGTGCCGTTCAAGAACCTGCGCAACAGCTACGTGACGTGGGTGTTCGAAGAGGGATACAACAGCGCGGTCGTGAGCAAGCTGTGCGGCCACAGCCAGAAGGTCGATTACCGCTATTACCAACGTCACGACGTGCAGTCGCTCATGCGCACGTTGGAGAATCACAGAGATTAGCGTATCACGGCATGCAGCCTGATCAGCTCTGCGTAGATCGGAATGTCGACGAGAGCCGCCTCCTGGCGGCTCTTTTCATGTCCAAAGGAATTAGAACGTTCCGGAGGTTTTTCACAGTGTTTCGACAACTTTCAACAACGACGAAACGTCCGAAATCTGCTATGCGCTGTGGGTGGAATCTAGCAGAGACCGTGTGAGTGAGGGTTTTTAGGAGTTTTCGCACCCACAAGAGAAAATCAGCCCCCGCGAATGCGAGGGCTGAACTGCGATTCTATGGAGCTGGCGACAGGAGTCGAACCTGCAACCCACAGTTTACAAAACTGTTGCGCTGCCATTGCGCCACGCCAGCATCAAATGCCAATCTAGTTTAACAGCAATTGCCGCTGCTGTGAAACCCGGGGGCTAGCGGTGCCGTCGGCGGAACGTATGTTCTACAGCTCACCTCTGGCCATTGCTTCCAGCTTCGCGCGCACTCCCGGGTCGATGCGCTCGGCCATCGTGTTCTTGGTGGTCTTGCGGGAGTTCTCCACGCATTCATCGCGCACGGCATCCATCTCGTGGGCGAATCCCACCGCCGACATCCGCGTAACCCCATCCTTGAACGTGGCGTTCTGCACCGCCCAGTCGGACGACAGCACCAGCACCTCGCGCTCTGCCTTTTGCGCCTTGAACGACAAGCGCTCGATTACCTGGTCGGCCTCGGTGTTGGATGGCGAAAAGATGACCTTGATGCCCGCCACCTTGGTGGGTTCGCCTTCCGACATAGGATTGCCGCCTCCGTCGAAAACCACGGTGGCTTCGTATTTGCCCTGCGCGAAGGCCGCCACGTCGGCGATGAGCTTCTCCCTTGCGCGGTTGAGCGGGTCGTCGGAGAAGTCGTCGACCTCGATGTCGTCGTAGGCACCGCTCGACCTCAGCAGGTTGTAGCCATCGACCAGCAGCACCGGCTTCTTGTCTCTGCGAACCGCCATGGCCTATCCCAGCAGCCCTTCCGCGGCACTCTGCCTCATCCACTCGTAGCCCAAGGCGGCAGCTGCGCACGACACGTTGAGCGAGCCGATCTGACCGCGCTGCGGCAGCTTGACCATGAAGTCGCACTTCTGCTGCACCAGCTTGGAGATGCCCGTCTGCTCGTTTCCCATCACCAGCGCGAGCTTGCCATGCATCGGGCTGTCCCAGCAGGCGCCTTCGGCCTTCTCGCTGGCGCCCGCAACCCAGAACCCTGCTTCGCGCAGCGCATCGCAGGCGTTGCCGATGTTGGAAACCTTGGCGATGTTCATGCGGCTCACCGCACCAGCGGAGGTCTTGTATGTCGAAGAGACCACGTCGACGGAGCGCTTCGAGGCAATCACCACGCCGCACGCGCCTATCACCTCGGCAGTGCGCACGATCGCACCGAAGTTTCCCACGTCGGTGATGTGGTCGAGCACGATCACCAGCGTAGCATCGACGCCGCTGGCAGCCTCGATTATCTGGTGGATCGAAGAGTACTCGTAGGGGGCGCTCACGGCCATGATGCCCTGATGGTTGAGGCCGGCAGCCTTCTCCTCGATGCGCGCCCGGGGCACCACGTCCACGTCGACGCCGTTTTCGCTCGCGAGCTTGCGAACCTTCTCCAGGGCCTCGCCTGCAGCTATACCCTGCGCGATCATGACCTTCTTGAGGGGAACGCCTGCTTCAAGAGCCTCGATCACCGCATGCTTGCCGGCGATGGCATCGGTGCCCGATTGCACGTCCTTCTTATACGAACGCCCTTTGCCCTGCCCTTTGGACTGGGCGGAAGCAGCTGCGAAGCCTCCGCGCACGGAGCCAGCTCCTGCGCCGCAATAGCGCTTGCTTCCAGTTGGAGAGTCGCCCTTGCCGCCACGGCCCTTGCCGGATCCGCTGGCAGAACCCTTGCCGTAGCCCGCGCGGCCCATTCCGCCGCCGGCCATGCCCTTGCCGCCGCGAACGTCGCGCGACGGCTTGCGAGTCTGGTTCTTGGCCATGCTAGAGCACCAGCCTGGCACCCGAGGGGGTGTCTTCGAGGGTGAGGCCGAGCGCGGCTATGCCGTCGCGAATCTTATCGGCAACGCCCCAGTCCTTGTTCTTGCGGGCCTCGGCGCGCACATCCAGCAGAGCCTGGGCGGCAGCCTGCCTGTCGTCGCCCTCGTAGCCGGCGGCCTCGCGGGCGAGCGCCAGAATGCCCTCGGGCAGCTCGTCTTCGTCTCCCCCGGCGTTCATATCGATGCCGAACCTGCCCATGAGATCCACGATCGCATCGGATGCCCTGCGTGCGCATGCGATTGCATCGTCGCCGGCAATTCCACCCGACACGAATGCGTTTGCCGCGCTCACCAGCGCGAACACCTCGCCCAGAGCAGCGGCGGTGTTGAAGTCGTCGTCCATCGCGGCCACGTACTTGGCGCGCGACTCCTCGATCTGCGCATCCAGGGCGGCAATCGCGGCAGCATCAGCCTCGCCTGCGGCAGCATGCTCGCACTCCCACTCGATGTTGCGAAGCGCGGTCTGGATGCGCTCGAACGATGTGGTGGCCTCGTCGAGTCTCTCCTTGGAGTAGTCGAGCGGGCTGCGATAGTGGGTCTGCAGCATCAACATGCGCAGCACGCGCGCGTCGAGATACTCAAGCACGTCTTTGAGGAACAGGAAGTTGCCGGTGGACTTGCTCATCTTCTCCGAATCGATGAGCAGCATGCCCCCGTGCATCCAGTAGTTGCAGAACTTCACGCCCTCGGCTCCCTCTGCCTGCGCGATCTCGTTCTCGTGGTGAGGGAACACCAGGTCCACGCCGCCGCCATGGATGTCGAAAGGCTGGCCCAGGTACTTGGCCGACATCGACGAGCACTCGATATGCCAGCCGGGACGGCCCTTGCCCCAGGGCGACTCCCAGAAGGGCTCGCCGGGTTTGGCGCCCTTCCAAAGAGCGAAGTCGAGCGGGTCGTGCTTGCGCGGGTCCACGTCGATGCGCGCACCGCTCATCATCTCGTCGGCGCTGCGTCCCGACAGGCAGCCGTAATGCGCATCGGACCTCACCGAGAAGTACACGTCGCCATCCACCGCATATGCGTGGCCGCGCTCGATGAGCTTCTCGATGGTCGCGATCATCGCGTCGATCTCGGCCGTGGCGCGCGGGCGGATGGTGGGACGCTTGACCCCGATCGCGTCCATGGCTCCGATGAACGCCTCGGAATACTCCTCGGCCACCTCGGCGGCGGTGCGGCCCTCTTCGTTGGCGCGGTTAATGATTTTGTCGTCCACGTCGGTGAGGTTGGACACGAAGGTTACCTCGTAGCCCGAGTTTTCCAGGTGTCGGCGAATCACGTCGAACGAAACGAACGTGCGGGCATTGCCAACGTGGATGTGGTTGTACACGGTGGGTCCGCACACGTACATGCCGACCTTGCCCTCGTTTATGGGAACGAATTCCTCTTTCTTGCGGGAAAACGTGTTGTATATCTTCATCATGTCTCCTATATGTCGAGATTTCGGGGAAGCGAAAAAGCCGGGAGCCGTCGTCTACGGCCGCAGCGAGCAGCTGCGATCTAGCAGCCCGTACAGCTCGCGGTCTTCTGCAGAAGGGCCACCGCGTAGGCGCCGATGCCCTCTCCCCTGCCCTCGAATCCGAGCTTCTCGGTGGTGGTGGACTTCACCCCCACGCTGTCGATGTCCACGTCGAGGGCAGCCGCCATGTTGCGCCGCATCTCGTCGCGATAAGGCGACATCTTGGGCCGCTGCGCCACTATCACGCTGTCCACGTCCACGACCTCGTAGCCCTTCTCGCGCACGATGCGGCCCACTTCGCGCATGAGGCCGATGGAGTCGGCTCCCTCGTAGCGCGGGTCGTCCGGCGGAAAGTGCTTGCCGATGTCGTCGCATCGGGCAGCTCCAAGCACCGCGTCGCACACCGCGTGCGCCAGAACGTCGGCATCCGAATGGCCCTCGAGCCCCAGCTCGTAGTCGATCTTCACGCCTCCCACCACGAGGTCGCGCCCGGGCACCAGCTTGTGCACGTCGTATCCAATGCCAACCTTCATCGCCAAAAGACTACCTCCTGGAGAGCCTCGCGGCGAGCGCCGCCTCGGCAGGCCCGAAGTCTTCCGGCACGGTGACCTTGATGTTGTCGCGCGGACCCGAGACGAACTTGACCTTGCCGTCCATCCTCTCCACGAGCGAAGAGTCGTCGGTGCCCACGAAACCCTCGGCCATCGCCGTGGTGTGGGCCTGCTTGATGATGGGCGCGCGGAACAGCTGCGGCGTCTGGGCAACCCAGAACGCGGCCCTGTTGGGAGTGCCGATGATCACGTCGTCGTCTTGCGAGACCACCTTGAGGGTGTCGATCGCATGATGTCCCACCACTGCGCCGTCGATGTCCATGTTGCCCTTGAGCTCCGAGATGGCGTGGTTCACGATCTCGGGCGTTACAAGCGGGCGCGCGCCGTCGTGTATGGCGATGATGTCGTAGCCATCCGGCACCTTCATGACGCCCGAGAACGACGACTCCTGCCTCAGCTCGCCCGCCGGGGCGAACTCGATGGGCGTTACGAACGGGAACGGGTCGATGGCCACTCGGCAGTATTCCTCGATTCTGGATTCGGGGCACACTATGATGATGAGCCCCACATCGGCCACGGCGTCGAACGCCTCGGTCGACCAGGTGAGCAGCGGCTTGCCAAGCAGGTTGAGAAGCTGCTTGCCTCCTGCGTTGCCGAACCTCTCGCCAGACCCGCCGGCCAAGATCACGGCGCAGGTCTTGGGATTCTTGGAAACGATGCCCTTGAGCGGTGCCACCGATTGCGCAAGTTCGTCAAACGACTCTGCAAACAGCGAAAACTCGGGGCGAGCGAGCGCCTCCGACCTCTTGACCGGGTCGGCCACCACCTCGACATCACGCGTATCGTCGATCATCTATTCCTCGCTTCCGGCTCTCTTCGAACCTGCCTCGAACCTGCCCCAACAAACGCTGTGGCACCCCCAAAGCCTAGCGGGGTGCCACGCGAATCACATCTTGCCTTCTACTCCTGAAGCGACGACCCGTCGGAACCCTGCTGTACTCCGCCCTTCTTGAAGAAAGGCGTGACCAGCTCGGTTTCCCTGCGCATCGACTGGCGCTTGCGCGGCTTGGGGATGTCGCCCTTTCCCGACCTGAAGGTGAGCTTCTTGCCGTCGAAGTCCACGTTGATCACCGAACCCGACTTCCACCTGCCCTGCAGGATCTGCTCCGAAATCTCGTCTTCCAGCAGCCTCTGGATGGCGCGGCGCAGCGGACGCGCGCCGTAGGCCACGTCGGTGCCCTCCTTGGCGATGTGCGCACGCGCCTTCTTGGAGAGGTTGATCGTCATGTTCTGCGAGATGAGCCTGTCGCGCAGGTCGGCCACCATGAGGTCCACGATCTGCTCGATCTGCTCGGCCGTGAGCGACTTGAACACGATGATGTCGTCCACGCGGTTGAGGAACTCCGGACGGAAGACCTTCTTAATCTCGGTCATCACGCGCTCGTTGATCTCGTCGTCGGTGAGACCCGCGTTGGTGCTGGTGAAGCCGATCTGGTTGGACGACGCGATCTCGCGCGCGCCCACGTTTGAGGTCATGATGATCACGGTGTTGCGGAAGTCCACGGTGCGACCCTGTCCGTCGGTGAGACGGCCCTCCTCCAGAATCTGCAGGAGGATGTTGAACACATCCGGGTGAGCCTTCTCGATCTCGTCGAAGAGCACCACCGAATACGGCTTCTGCCTCACGGCCTTGGTGAGCTGGCCGCCCTCGTCGTATCCGACATATCCGGGAGGCGAGCCGATGAGCCTCGACACGGTGTGCTTCTCCATGTACTCCGACATGTCGAACGACAGCAGGGCGTCTTCGGAGTTGAACAGGAACTCCGCCAGAGCCTTCGAAAGCTCGGTCTTGCCCACGCCGGAGGGACCAAGGAAGATGAACGATCCGCTGGGTCGCTTGGGGTCCTTGAGACCCGCACGGCTGCGGCGGATTGCCTTCGACAGCGCGTCGATGGCCTCGTTCTGGCCGATCACGCGTTCGTGCAGCACGCTTTCCATACGCAGCAGCTTGTCGGTCTCGGCCTCGGTGAGGTCGGCCACGGGCACGCCCGTGGATAGCGAGACGATGTCGGCAATCTCCTTGTCGGTAACCTCGGCCGGGGTGTTGGCGGAATCCTCGCGCCACTTCTCCTCGAGGTCGGTGCGCTTCTTGATGAGCCTCTTCTCCTTGTCGCGGAGCTTGGCGGCCTTCTCGAAGTCCTGGAGGCGGATGGCCTCCTCCTTCTCGACACCGGTCTTGCGGATCTGCTCGTTGATGTCGAGCACCTCGGACGGCACGGTCATGTTGCGGATGCGCATGCGGGCGCCGGCCTCGTCCATCACGTCGATGGCCTTGTCGGGCAGGTACCTGTCCTGCACGTAGCGGTCGGAAAGCTCCACCGCGGCCTTGAGCGCCTCGTCGGTGAAGTGCACTCGGTGATGGGCCTCGTAGCGGTCGCGCAGGCCGCTCAGGATCTTGATGGCCTCGTCCTCGTCGGGCTCGCCCACCATCACGGGCTGGAACCTGCGCTCGAGGGCGGAATCCTTCTCGAGGTACTTGCGGAACTCGTCGAGCGTGGTGGCGCCCACCACCTGGATCTCGCGCCTCGACAGCGGAGGCTTGAGGATAGCCGCTGCGTCTATCGAGCCTTCGGCGCTGCCGGCACCGACCAGCGTGTGCATCTCGTCGATGAACAGGATGATGTTGCCGTCGTCCTTGACCTCGCGGATCACCTGCTTGAGCCTCTCCTCGAACTCGCCGCGGTACTTGGAGCCGGCCACCAGGGCCGACACGTCGAGCGACACGACCCTCTTGTCGCGGAGGATGTCGGGAGCCTGCTCGGCGGCGATCATCTGCGCCAGACCCTCTAC
>CAVFRF010000029.1:0-26263 GCA_963624975.1 Bacteroidaceae bacterium | reverse complement strand
TTCTTCTGGTAACTAAAGGCAATAGCGAAGGTAATCATACGAGCAAATATTCAACAAGGTTGACGGTTGACTCGGCCAGGCCCTTGTCGCGCGGAGCCCTAATCCGCGCGGGCACCACCGCCGCCCCATAGTGCTCGGCGAATCTGCCGTAGTCCTTGTTGACGAGCGTGACATAGACCGACCCCCGGTCGGTGGCAGTGGCGCAGTTGTCGGGAATGAGCATTCGGGGCGTTCCGCCAAACGCCTCGAATGCCTCCATTTGCCCGTCAAGCCACGATGCCTGCTTCATGTCGGTAAAACCGCCAGCCCAAAAGAATGCGGAATGAGGCAACGCCACCACCAGCACGTACACTTTTGTGGTTTTCCCAGTAACTCGATCCGTCAGCTTGGCGGCGTCTCCCGCCCAGTCGATATAGGCTTTCTCGCCGGCGACGTGGGCGAAGTGCCTTGCCGCACCAGTGGAGTCCGCCTCTTTCGCGAACATGTCGCAAAAGGTTTGGTAGGAGTAGGCGGCCATCCCCGCGGACGCCGCCATGTCGCAATACTCTCCCCACATGAGCTTCACCGGCAGCTTGCGGTTCCTCTTCTTGCGCTCGATGAGGTCCTCCATGTCAGGCTGGAGGTAGGCATCATCCTTTTTGCGCCCAGCCTGTCTCTTGGGGAAGAACGTGTCGTCGATGGCCGACGCGTCCATCGCCATGACGTCCGCGAATCCGAGGCCGTGATTTGAGACCGCCTTTGCGGCGGCAGAAACGTCCCGTTTGCTGACATGCAACGCTGCTGCGATCGCGTCTTGGCTGGAACCTCCCTTCAATAGAGCCAGGAGGATTTGCTTGTTCTTGGACATAAGCATGCCCCTTTCTGCGACTGGCGCCCCTTATTGGACGCTCCGCACAGATTCTAGGGCGGTACCATCATTGGCTTATCTCCGGTACCAGAATTTGCTGACTGTCGGTACCACTAATGCTTACTACTCAAAAGTGTCAACAAAACTGGGTCAGATTCAGATTCATTTCGTAATGGTCTGGGGTGTAGAACACCAGGCCGTCGTTCGAGAACGCTATGCGTTTGGCTCCACGAGTGCCGCCATTGTAGTCGATGACGCAACCATCAGCATGATAGCGTTAGCCAACACACGTGTGGCAGCATTTGTCGATTGCCGAAGGACGTGCAGGGGTTTCCTCTGATTTAATGCAATTTATTGCGATTGCCGAACGCCGTGGGCGTGTATGGTCGTATGATAATCAACAATATGAATCCCAATGTGCATATAAATACATACTGGAATATGTTAAAGTTGCAGTATTAGAGCGGTGGCTGGCTATTGAAAGGCGAGAATTCGGCATGGAGGCAATCTATCCTATCACGGCTCTTCTCCGAGACCCTGCTTCGGTGAAGACTGCTGCGGATAAAGAGGTTGTGCGCATTACAGAGCGAGGTGTGGGCGCATACGTTTTTTGCAGCGAAGACGTTTTCCGGCAGCGACTGCAGGAGGCCCGCGAGCAGGCACTGCTGGAACGCGATATGGCCGAAGCAATATCTGAGGGTCTCGCCGATTTCGAGCATGGGCGCGTGTACGAGGGGATGGATGCGTTGCGCGAGGCCATCGCAGCCAAGAGGCCGGACTTTATCTCCGATACGGCAGGTAGCCGTGCATAGTGTTATATTTGCCGAGAGGTTCGTAAACGATCTTACGAGCGTTTGCTCCACGAAGGTTCTCGACCGTATCCTCCACAATGTAGAATTGCTGCAGACTGTTCCCGAAATGGGATCTGCCAATCTCCCCGATTCGATTCGAGAGCTGTTCGGGGAGGACGTGAGAAAGCTTTCCGTGGCTCCATTTTTGGTTCTCTACAAAGTGCTTCCGGAAAGCGAAGATGTGCTGGTTCTCGGTATGGTCATGCAGCGTCAAGCCCGTTGAGCGTGTGATTGCAGCAAATCTGCCCGTCCTCCGGAGTAGCGTGCCAAACGTTGGCGTGCGGGCTGCCAGCCACTAGTTTCTAATACAGCTGCTCGAAGGTTTCGTAATGATCTGGAGTGTAGAACACCAAGCCGTCGTTCGAGAACACTATGCGTTTGGCTCCCCGGGTGCCGCCTTTGTAGTCGATGTCGCACTCGGTCCACGTGCGGCCCTTCGCGCTGGGAAGCTGGCCGTCGTAGTCGTAGTACTGGCTGCCGCCGATGCTCTTGCCCGGGCAGACCTCCTGCAAATTGCCCTCCGACGCAACCCACCCGGCCTTCTTGGCCTTCGTCTTGGTGATGTAGTTGCTCGGCAAATGTCCGTACTCGTGGATGTAGAGCGCGACCTCGTCCTTGCTGGTGTACGAGCCGGCTTCGTCGACTGCGAGCGCGGATTGCTGGGAGCCTTCGGTGCTAGTGGCCGCCGCCGCTGCGCCATTGCGCCCGCCGTTCTGCGAGTCGCCGCTTACGCTGCCGCACGCCGGCAGCACGCACAGTGCCGCCGCGAGCAAGAGCGCGACAATCGCCGACATCGCTTTGCGCATGCCACGGCCGCGACGCGCACTGCCGTGTTCGTTCGCATGCTCCGTCAGCTCGTCGTTGTTGTTCTCGAAACGTTTCATTCGATTAGGGTAACCTGCTACTCGCGGATGCTGGGGGTTTCGGGCAGCGCGGCGGGTGCGAACGGCATGTGGACATGGCGCTTGGCGGCCGATGCTATGCGGCGGGGCGACCACTCGTTGCCGTAGAGGCTCACGGGCAAGGTGAACACGAACGCCAGCGCGATGGCCGGCACGTAGAAGGCCACGTTGCCAACCCCGAAGCACTCGAGCGCCAGCGCGAGCGCGGCCAGCGGGCAGTTGGTGCACGCGGTCATGAATGCCGCAGTGCCCAGCGCGGCAGCGAATACCGGGTCCATTCCCAGAAGGCCGCCGGCAAAGCACCCCAACGTCGACCCGATGCACAACATGGGCATAATCTCTCCGCCCTTGAAACCGCAGCTCAGCAGCAGCACGGTAGCCAGCAACTTGCCCGCGAACAGGGGAGTGTCGACCTGTCCGGCCAACGCCTGCGACACCTGCGCCATGCCGGTGCCGGTGATGTCGGTGAATCCGAATCCCACAACCACGGAGAACCACGCCACGCCTCCGACCAGCAACACTACCGGCTTGGACACTGGGAGTTTGCCGAAAGCGGCACGTCCCTTAGCAAGCGCGATGCAGAACACGCAGCCCACCACGGCCTCGACGGCCACGAGGGCGAGGACATGCTCGAAAGTTCCGAGCGACATGCCGAGCGTGGGCACCGCTCCAGAAAGCCCGTGCGCCCCGCAAGACACAGCGATGATCCGTGCCCAGAAAGCAGAGGCGAGTATGAGCACGAACTCTACTGCACGAGCGAGGTCGGACGCATCGGGCGCGGGGCTTGCGTCAGTAGCGCAAGAATGTCGATGCTTGAGCTTGATGCCGGCGGTGCCTAGGATCGCGCCCGAAATCTCGCATACGAAAAGCGCCGCCGCCACGGGTGCTCCCAGCAAGATGCTGAACGCGCTGGCCATTCCCGCAAGCGAAATCGTACGTCTGAGCTGCCGCGTTCGCACGCTGGCTTCCCCGCTCTCCATGCCGCCGGCGATCCACGATGACACCGATGCTCCTATCTGCAACGCGGCGGCCTCCTTGCCCACGGAGGCCGAACCCAGCACCGACAAGCACGTTCCCGCAAAGATCGCAGGGGCTAGTCGTGTCGACACGTGTTTGCCGGACTTGACCTGCTCGATTACGTCGGCCGTCGATGTGGAGAAATCTACGTGAAGTGCGCGATACAGGCCGTAAGTCGCAAGACTTGCAAGCGGAAGCGCCGCGCCGAGCGCCGGCCATTGCAGAAAGAGGTCGTAGGCCCGGTCGGCCATATAGCTGAAGAGAAGCACGACCCCCGCCGTGAGCGTGCTGGCAAGCGCGACCGCCAAAACGAGCCGCAATCCCACCGAGAAGCGGCTTCTGCTCTCAACCGCGCTATGTGCCGACACCTCTTGCATCTAAACTTGCTTGCCACCTCGAAGCGGCCTCTTCGAGCCGCGGTTTTGCCAAACCCTTCATTCGAATATAGGCTTTCGGACAAGTGCGAAACCCCGCGCATATTTAGACGGCAATGTTGATGCGAGAAGCGAAGCTCAAAACATGCCTTCCAACGTGGAACCAACGGATTTTTGCTAAAATGGATAAGTCTGCGCGGCGGAAGGGGTCCGCGGGCGCAGCAGGAGTGCCGTTTGGCAGGCGGTACTCGAGGTTGCCGGATGGCAAACGGTGATCGAGATAGCCGCTTGGCAGGCGGCTATCACACATCATGCAAGATGGGGGTTCTATGCGTTCTATTGCGAAGGCCATAGCTACGCCTATATTCTTTTTGGCGTTTCTGGGTGCGATGCTGTTCGGCTTGCCCTCGATGGCCTGCGCCATCGAGGATTCGTCGCAGAGTATCAAAGGCGCGGACAACGTGCTTGTGAATCAAGACTCGGCGGAAGCAGACTTGACTGTTCCGACGGGGTTCGCGGGAGTTTGTGATGATGCAAGCGATACCGTTGCGAACGATACCGTTGCAGGTGATGGTGCTGCGAGCGATGGCGCTGTGGAAGATCTTGTCGACGACCTCGTCGGCAACGACAATCCCGATGCCGCAAAAGCCCCAGCCGCTCCGTCGCAAGGTGGCAGCTCATCGACTCTTCCAGCATCGGACGACGAGTCTCCCGGTGAGCCGCTCGAGGACTCGCCCAGCGCCCCCCCCGCGACATCGCCTGATCTGACCGGCATCTCTAGCACGTCGGCCTTCGTAAGCTATGCCGACAAGCTCGCCAAACAGTACGCCGACGCGTTGCCCGACGACGTGTACGCCATCCGTTCGGACCTGCTGATCAAGCTCGTGCTGGATGCCTCCGGCCAAGGCTCTGGCAACGCGACGGCCGTGCAGGTCTACAACGCCAACGAAACGCTCTCGCAGCTGTGGAGGGTCTCTCACGACTCGAAGGGCTACGTCACGTTCACGCACGTGAAGACGGGCATGGTGCTCGATGTGCAATCGGGAAGCGCAAAGGATGGAACCAAGGTGCAGCTCCACGCTTCCAACGGTACCAAGGCGCAAAAGTGGATCGCGGTGCCCTGCGGCCAGGCGTTCAAGCTGGTGTCGGCCCTCTCGACCGCTCTTGCGCTGGAAGTCGAAAACGCCGAGGCATCCAACTCCACCTTGGTGCAGGTCGGCTATTCCAACGACACGACGGCCCAGCGCTGGCACTTCACCTATCCGGGCAAGGCCGAAACCATCGCGAGTCTGACATGCGGCGACAACGCTATCGTGCCCGTTGCCCTGGGCTATGGCGACTACGCGCTCGCGCTGCCCTCGCACGCCACGAGCAGCAGCACATATCTCGCGTTAGGTAAAGACATCGCAATCGGCTCGAACGCCTCCATAGTGAAGAGCGGCACGAAGTTCGCAATCTCCGACTACTTCTCCGAAGCGCTCGAGGACCTTGCGAGCTTCGTGGTGCGCGACCTCGAGGGCAACGCGTTCAGCAACCTCTACATCGTGAAGTCGGCCAACCTCACGTCGATCTTCGTGGTTAGCGAAGACCCGGAAGAACACGGCCGCACATGGGTCGAGTCGTCGCCCGATCACTCCAACTCGGCAAAGGGAACCGTCGACGTGGTGGCCTCCGACGGCGAATCCATCTACGACGGCAAGCTCTCGCAGATCAAGGGCCGCGGCAACTCCTCGTGGTCGAACTTCAAGAAGAAGCCGTTCCAGATCAAGCTCGACAAGAAAACGGATCTGTTGCAGACGGGCGACAAAGCCAACAAGTCCAAGACCTGGCTGCTGATCTCGGACGAATACGACGGGTCGTCGTCCAAGAACCTCCTCGCGTACTCGTATGCTAAGCTCCTTGGCTTGTCGAGTGCCATCGATTGCGCCATGGTGGACTTCTACTACGATGGCGAGTACCGCGGAACCTATTTGCTGTGCGAGAAAGTGCAGGTGGGAAGCGGCCGCGTGGACATCGAGGACCTCGAGGATTCCACCGAACAGCTCAACCCCAACATCGACGAAGCCAGTGTGGTGAAGGGCCTCAACTCGTACGGGATGGAGATCTCCTATGGGGAGGGTCTGAGCAATCCCTCCGACATCAGCGGCGGATACCTGATCGAGCAGGACGAGCGATACGCGCAGGAAAGCTCCTGGTTCTACGTGTGGGATGGATACGCATACCAGCATTTCGTGTGCAAGTCGCCCGAAGTGTGGTCCTACGAAGAGGCCGACTACATGAGCTGCCTGATCCAGGATCTGTTCGACGCCTTCAACAACAACGGCGTGGTGCCGGACCTGCGCGGAAGCTCGCGTGCCGGCATGACCACGGCAGAGCTTCTCGACGTGGATTCGCTTGCAAGGCTCTACTGGGTAAACGAGCTTCTCAAGAACAGCGACGGGCTCACGTTTGCATCGAACTTCCTGTACAAGGACTCCGATGGAGCGGACGGCTCTGCGTCGCCGATCTACTTCGGTCCCGCGTGGGATTTCGACCGAAGCTGCGGCGTGGGGCATGCGGGACCCGAAGCCAGCGGGTGGTACACCCGTACGATGGGGCTTGCGACCAGCTTTTTGAACGATCCCTATGCGAGTCGTGCCATCGAGGACACGGCGGCGGAGGCAATCGCCATTCTGCGCGAGTATCTCAACGGAGGCGATTTCGCCGACGCGATGGAGGCATGCCGGGCATCGCTCAAGGGCAACGACATCGTATGGAAGCTTGAAGGCCTCCTCGTTGGCAGCCCGGACTTTCTTGCCTACAACTGGCTCTACGACTGGAACGTGGACAAGACCTACGAGGAGGTCGCAGACTGGGTCAACCAGCGCATCGACTGGATCGAGGCAAACTGCTAACATGGTGCAGATTGCGAAAAACAGCTAAGACGCATCTTGCGAATACAGCGCCTCGAGCCTCGATGTGGAAGAAGGCGAGCCCGTCGTGACGGAAACATTGTTGTCCAACGCGTTCGATTTTCAGGACGCGAGCGCAAACCCCGTGGGGTTTTGCGTCGTTCGCATAGACCTCGACGGCAACGGCGAGCCCGTGGACTGGACATACGTCTACGTCAACGACTACCTGGCCAGGTTCGAAGGCCATACGCCGGAAGAGATGACGGGCCACACCTTCTTCGAGCTTTTCCCCGAGAGAAGCCGCGACAGGATACAGCTCCACTACGACGCGGCCTACCATGGCAAGCCGTATTGCTTCGACGATTCTTCCAGGGAGCTGGGCAAGGTCATCCACGTCGACGTGTACCCTGTGGGCAAAGTGGGGTACTGCGCATGCGTGCTTTACGACATCGAAGAGGCCATCGAAGACGCCCATGCGCGCCAGAAGGAGAGGGAATCCCTCATCGCGGCGTACGAGGACGAGCATCGCCGCAACATGATCGTCCAGGAATACTCCAAGATCATGGGCTTCAACTTCCCGCTCGTCATAGAAGTGGATTACCTCAACGACAGCTACGAGCTGATCGAGTACGAGAGCTTCCTCAACAAGAGGGCCGTGGGATTCGACAACATCGACGACATGATCCGCGGTGGCGCATCCACGCTGCCGGATCCTGAAGAGGCCAAGAGGTTCTGGGAGCTGTTCAACCGCCAGGCTGTGATCGATGCCTTCCGGAACGGGCAGGACACCATCGAGCTGCGCCATTGGCAGAACGGAATCGATGGCAAGGTGCACTTCATGGACACCTTCGTGGTGTGCGCCGAGTGCTCCGACAACGCGATCCGGAGCATCTCGCTGTCGAGGTGCATCGACGAGGAAGCCGAGCGCGACCACGCCTGGCGGGTGGCCGAGGAGCGCTTGGAGGTCGTGGACGGCCTCTCGGTGATCTGCGCGCTGATCGTGATGGGCGACCTGCGCACGCACGAGTACAAGATCGTCAAGTGTTCCGACGAGATGAGGGGCATGCTCGACTTCAATGACGTGGGCAACGCCGACTCTGTGGCGAACATGGTGGTGGACAGCCTGATTCGAACCGACATGCGCGAAGAGGCGCGGGCGTTCTTGGACTTCGGCACCTTGGACGAACGCATCGGGCAGGCTAGGTCTGTCTTTATGGACTATGCGACGCAGGACGGCAAGTGGCGCAAGGGCAGGTTCGTGGTGCTGAACCGCGACGAGGCAGGGCATGTCGAGAAGGTGCTGTTCCTCGCGAGGGAGTTCACCGAGGAGAAGAAGCGCGAGCTGGACTATATGGCGCAGCTCAAGTCGGCGGCGGACGAGGCCGACAGGGCCAACCGTTCCAAGACCGACTTCCTCCGCCGTATGAGCCACGACATCCGAACGCCCCTGAACGGCATCATCGGCATGCTGCGCATCATGGACCGCAACAAGGGCGACAAGGCCATGTACGAGGAGTGCATGGAGAAGATCGTGCGCTCGTCGGACTACCTGCTGTCCATCGTCAACGACGTGCTGGAGGTGAGCAAGATGGAGTCGGGCGGCATCGAGCTGGAGCACAAGCCGTTCGACCTGGGCCAGCTGCTGCTCAGCACGCTGCCGATCGTGGCCACCAACGCCAGCCAGCATAGCGTGCTGTTCGAGGGCGGGCGCGACGACACGCACATCGTGCACCGCTACATCGTGGGAAGCCCGACCCATCTCAACCGCGTGCTCATGAACATCGCGTCCAACGCGGTGAAGTACAACCGCCGCGGTGGCAGCATGAAGATATACTGCAACGAGCTGAGAAGCGAAGGCGAGATTGCCGAGTACGAGTTCGTGTGCGAAGACACCGGGCTGGGCATGGGCGAGGAGTTCCAGAAGCGGGCGTTCGAGCCGCTGTCCCGCGAGGGCAAGCAGACCACCACCGGCTTCTCGGGTTCGGGGCTGGGCCTTTCCATCGTGAAGGACATCGTGACCAAGATGGGCGGCACCATAGACCTCAAGAGCAAGGAGAACGTGGGCACCACCATTCGCATCGTGATACCTTTCCAGCTGGACAAGAACCACGAGCAGACCAGGGATGCCAGCGAGGTGCCGGAGACGCTCGACCTCACGGGCATGCGCGCGCTGCTGGTGGAAGACAACGAGATCAACATGGAAATCGCCCGCATCATGCTGGAAGACCTTGGGCTTTCGGTCGTGTGCGCCGACAACGGAAGGGCAGCCGTGGATGCATTCGGCGAGTCGAAGCCCTACGCGTTCGACTTCGTGTTCATGGACGTGATGATGCCGGTGATGGACGGCCTGAGCGCCACGCGCGCTATCAGGGAGATGAGGCGAGTGGACGCGGGCAGCGTGCCCATCATCGCCATGACGGCCAACGCCTTCGCCGAAGACAAGCAGGCCTGCCTGGACGCCGGCATGAACGACCATATCGGCAAGCCGGTCGAGCCTTCCGAGGTCGTGAAGGTCGTGGCGAACTTTCTCGAGGGGTAGTCGAGCGGGTAAAGTTGTGCGCCAGAAAGCCGGCATCGTGAACTAGAATAAGAGCATACGACTCTCGCGCCGCCGAGGCGCCCTCTGCACTGGGAAGAAGACAACGTGTCCAACACGCCTAACATCGAAGCCTCGGCTTCGCGCACCCATCTCGACTCCGCCCCGGAAGCCATCGAGAACAAGCCCAACGGGTTCTGCATCATCCACGTGGACCTGGACGATGCCGGAAAGCCGGTGGACTGGACTTTCGTTCAGGTCAACGACATCCTGGCCCAGCTCGAGGGAATGCAGGTCGACGACATGGTAGGCCGCAGATACGGCGAGCTGTTCCCCGACAAGAGCCGCAAGTGGATCGAGAACTACCACGAGGCGGCGTACGAGGGCAAGAGCTTCAGCGTTACCGATATCTCGGAAGAAGCCGACCGTTACCTGCACATCGAGGCCTACCCGGCAGGGCAGCCGGGATGCTGCGCATGCCTGGTGTGCAACATCCGCGAGAGCGTCTTCAGGAACATGGGCAACAAGGAGGAGCGCGACTCGCTGCAGAAGCTCTACGAAGAAGAACGCATGCAGCATGCGCTGGCCTCCGAGCGATCTGAGACCATCAGCGCGCTTTCCGACATCTATTCCACGATAGTGGACGGCGACCTTGGGACCTTCGACTTCAAGATCGTGAAGTGCCCCGAGATACTCGCGGGCATCAAGCAGCATCAGTCGAGCTTCACGTTCGACAAGATCATGGAGCTGCTGATCGCCCATGCCATCCACGAGGACATGCGCGGCGAGATGCGCGAGTTTCTCAACCCCTTCACGGTGGAGGAGCGCCTCGAGAGCACCGACACCCTCGGAATCGAGTACAAGACCCCCGACGGCGGATATTTCGAAGGGCGCTTCGTGGCCAAGAGCCGCGACGAGAAAGGACACGCCACCTCGGTGCTGTTCGTGGCGCGCAACATCACCGCCGAGAAGCAGAAGGAGCTTGACTACCTCGAGAGGCTCAGACAGGCGGCGATCGAAGCCGAGAAGGCCAACGTCTCGAAGACCAACTTCCTGCGCCGCATGAGCCACGATATCCGCACGCCCTTAAACGGCATCATCGGCATGCTGCGCATCATGGACCGCAACAAGGGCAACAGGGCCAAGTACGAGGAGTGCATGGACAAGATAGCGCGTTCCTCGGACTACCTGCTCACCATCGTGAACAACGTGCTGGACGTGGGCAAGATGGAGTCGGGCGAGATAGAGCTGGAGCACAAGACGTTCGACCTAGGCAAGCTGCTGCTCAACACCCTGCCCATCGTGGAGTCCAACGCCAGGCGCAACAGCATCGAATTTCTGGGCGGACGCAAGGACACCCACATCACCCACCGCTACCTCATGGGAAGCCCGGTGCATCTCAACCGCGTGCTCATGAACCTCGCGTCCAACGCCGTGAAGTACAACCACGCCGGAGGCAGCATAAGGCTCTACTGCAACGAGCTGAAGTGCGACGGTGCTCGCGCGACCTACGAGTTCGTGTGCGAAGACACCGGCGTGGGCATGAGCGAGGAGTTCCAGAAGCGTGCCTTCGAGCCGTTCACGCAGGAGGGCAAGGCCAGCGTCACGAGCTTCTCGGGTTCGGGCCTGGGGCTTTCGATCGTGAAAGAGATCGTGGGCAAGATGGACGGCACGATAGACCTCAAGAGCAAGGAGAACGTGGGCACCACCATCCGGATCGTGCTGGGGTTCGAGTTGGACGGCAGCTACGTGCAGAACGAGGCGGTGGACAATCTGCCCGATAGCATCGACCTGGCCGGTCGCAAGGCCCTGCTGGTGGAAGACAACGACATCAACATGGAAATCGCCTACGTGATGCTGGAGGAGATGGATCTCGCGATCACCTGCGCCAAGAACGGGCAGGAAGCAGTCGATATCTTCGAGAGCTCGCAGCCCTACACCTTCGACTTCGTGTTCATGGACATGATGATGCCGGTGATGGACGGCATCGAGGCCACGAGGGAAATCCGCTCGATGTCGAGGCCAGATGCCCAGGACGTGCCCATCATCGCGATGACCGCCAACGCCTTCACCGAAGACAAGCAGGCCTGCCTGGACGCCGGCATGAACGACCATATCGGCAAGCCGTTCAGCACGAAGGACGTGATACGCGCGCTGGTCAATTTCGTCAGGTAGCGCGCGAGCGCGTGCGGGCGCGCGCCGCACATGCAACACGAAAAGCGCCGGCGGGTTCGAAGCCCGCCGGCGCTTTTACTTTGATTTGACATATGCCTGACATTTCCTTGCAAATGCCTTCCTAACATCTCCTGTGGTGCTTATAGAAAAGCAAAAAGATTTAGAAAGGAAAGCAAGAAGATGTTCAATTCAAGTTGGAAGTCCAAGGTCGTGGCTGTGGCCCTGGCAGCCCTGTGCGTTATGGGAATGTGCGCCATCGCCGGATGCGGAAGCAGCAGCACCGCAGGTACCTCGGGCGCAATTTCGGTGATCTCGCGCGAGGATGGTTCGGGAACCCGCGACGCGTTCTCCGAGCTGGTCGGCGTGCTCGATTCCAACAAGGTCGACAACACCACCGCCAATGCGGTAATCACCAACTCCACCTCCGTCATGCTCACCACCGTGGCGGGCGATGCCAACTCCATCGGCTACGTCTCGCTCGGCTCGCTCGACGATACCGTCAAGGCCATCGCGGTCGACGGCGTTGAGCCCACCGCTGCAACCGTGAAGGACGGCAGCTACAAGATCGCCCGTCCGTTCAACGTAATCACCGGTTCCACCGTGACCCCCGCCGCGCAGGACTTCCTCAACTACATCATGTCGTCCGATGGCCAGAAGGTCGTCGAGGACAACGGCTACGTCTCGGTGGCCGACAACGCATCCGCCTACAGCGCCGACGCCTCCGCTTCGGGCAGCGTCGTGGTTGCCGGCTCGTCTTCGGTGACCCCAGTTATGGAGAAGCTCGCCGAGGCCTACATGGCAGTCAACTCCAACGTGACCGTGCAGGTTCAGCAGTCCGACTCTTCGACCGGCGTGCAGAACACCATCAACGGAGTGTGCGACCTGGGCATGGCATCGCGCGACCTCAAGAGCTCCGAGACCGAGAAGGGCGTTAGCTCGACCGTGATCGCCCGCGACGGCATCGCAGTGGTCGTGAACAAGGGCAACTCCACCGCCGACCTCACCAAGGACCAGATTAAGTCGATCTTCGTCGGCGAGACCACCGACTGGTCGGAGCTTCAGTCCAAGTAGTCTGCCTGGCGCATGAAACTGGCGGGGCATGCCGAATCCGGCAAGCCCCGCCAATCTGCGCGCGTGCAGATTAGGACTTTCCAGGTGCCCACGCGGGGTGTGTTCGAACGGCGACTTTTGGCCGAAGGCCAACCTGAGCCGTTCGGATATACCGCGCGGGGGCACCCTGTGGGAGTCGCAAAGTGTCCGTGCAGGGTGTGTTCGAACGGCGACTTTTGGCCGAAGGCCAACCTGAGCCGTTCGGATATACCCTGTGCGGACACCCGAGAAGAGTCGCAAGTGCGGCGAGAAGTTATTGAGATTCGAGAGAGCTAGGTAAAGGAAACCATCAAGCGATGAAAAGCATGAAGGAGAACTTCGCGAAGGTGCTGTTCACGCTGGCAGCTGCGGTATCGATCGTCGCCGCTGCAGTGATCTGCATCTTCCTCTTCGCCAACGGCATTCCGGCCATCCAGGAAATCGGGCTTTTCGACTTCCTGGGCGGCAGCGTGTGGAAGCCCACGGCCGACGTCTACGGCATCTTGCCCATGATCCTGGGCAGCATCTATGCCACGGTGGGAGCGCTCGTGATCGGCGTTCCGGTGGGCATGCTGTGCGCGATCTATCTTTCCAAGTATGCAAGCCCGCGCATGCGCAAGCTCATCACCCCGGGTGTGGAGCTTCTGGCGGGAATCCCCTCGGTTATCTACGGCTTCTTCGGCCTCGTGGTAATCGTGCCGCTCATCCGCGCGGCGTTCGGCGTGCAGGGCATGAGCCTGCTGGCAGCCATGATCATCTTGGGCATCATGATCCTGCCCACCATCATCACGCTCTCGGTGAGCGCGATCGACGCCGTGCCCGAGAGCTACTACGAGGGCGCGCGTGCTCTGGGCGCCGACCATACGCGCAGCATCTTCCGCGTGATGGTGCCCGCAGCCAAGTCGGGCATCATGGCCGGCATCGTGCTGGGAGTGGGACGCGCCATCGGCGAGACCATGGCCGTGGTGATGATCGCCGGCAACCAGGCCCAGATTCCGGGCAGCCTGCTGTCGGGCGTGCGCACTCTCACCAGCAACGTCGTGCTGGAGATGGGCTACGCGGTCGACCTGCATCGCGACGCGCTGATCGCCACCGCGGTGGTGCTGTTCGTGTTCGTCCTGATCATCAACATCGTGTTCTCCGTGCTGAAAGCGAGGTCGAGCAGGATATGAGTTCTGTGGATTGCGCAATCGAGCCCGCCGGAAGCGGACGCGGCGGCGGGGGAGCGTCTGCGGCCAAGACGGCTGCGCCCCGCAAGAAGACCTCGTCGGTCGTGGTGGACTGCCTGGTCAAGCTCGCATCGTTTCTCACGGTGGCCACGCTCATCATCATCGTGGGCTACATCATCGTGATGGGCATCCCCAACATCACCCCGGGGCTGTTCGAATGGAAGTACAACTCCGACAACGTGTCGCTCATGCCCGCGCTCATCGATACCGTGCTGGCCGTGCTGCTCACCCTGGTGATCGCAGTGCCGCTGGGCGTGATGTCGGCCATCTACCTGGTGGAGTACACCTCGCGCGGCAACAAGTTCGTGAAGGTCGTGCGCATCACGGCCGAGACGCTGTCGGGCATCCCCTCGATCGTGTACGGCCTGTTCGGCATGCTGTTCTTCGTGACCTTCCTGGGCTGGGGCCTGTCGCTGCTTTCCGGCTGCCTCACGCTGGCCATCATGGTGCTCCCCACCATCATGCGCTCGACCGAGGAGGCGCTGCAGGCGGTGCCCGATTCCTACAGGGAGGGCAGCTTCGGCCTGGGTGCCGGACGCCTGCACACGGTGCTCAAGGTGGTGCTTCCCCCGGCGGTGCCCGGCATCTTCGGCGGCATCATCCTCTCCATCGGCCGCATCGTGGGCGAGTCGGCCGCGCTCATCTTCACCGCCGGCACCGTGGCCCAGATTCCGGGCAGCGTGTTCGAGCCCATCCGCACCATGGCGGTGCACATGTACGTGCTGTCCTGCGAGGGACTGCATGTGAACGAGGCATATGCCACTGCGGCTGTGCTTCTGGTGATCGTCCTGCTTATCAACGCCCTTGCAAGCTTCGTGGCCAAGAGGCTCGTGAAAGGAGAAGAGTAACTATGGCTTTGGGAATTCTTACCAGGGAGAGGCCGAGGAGGGCCGCTGCGCCTAAGGCCGCATCCCGCACCGCCCAGGCTCCCTATGCGGGCGCAATCGCCGAGGCCGAGGCTCCCGCCTCTGCGCCGACAGCGCCTTCTGCCACGCTCGACGTGGACCTCGTGCAGAAGAGCCGCGAGATGATCGCCGACGCCGCCGCTGAGGCCAACGCCAAGCACACCGGCGCCAACGCCCTCAAGATGGGCGTGCACGACCTCAACCTCTACTACGGCAAGTTCCACGCCCTGCACGGCGTGAACATGGAGATCGAGCAGAACAAGATCACCGCCTTCATCGGCCCTTCGGGCTGCGGCAAGTCCACGCTGCTGCGCACGCTCAACCGCATGAACGACCTGGTGGAGGGCTGCCGCATCGAGGGCGAGGTCACGCTCGACGGCCAGGACATCTACGGCAAGGACATGGACGTGAACCACCTGCGCAAGCGCGTGGGCATGGTGTTCCAGAAGGCCAACCCGTTCCCCATGAGCATCTACGACAACATCGCCTACGGCCCGCGCACCCACGGCATTCGCAAGAAGGACCAGCTGGACGAGATCGTGGAGAACGCGCTGACCAAGGCCGCCATCTGGGACGAGCTGAAGGACCGCCTGGGCAAGAGCGCGCTGGGCCTGTCGGGCGGACAGCAGCAGAGGCTCTGCATCGCGCGTGCGCTGGCAGTCGAGCCCGAGGTGCTGCTCATGGACGAGGCCACCAGCGCCCTCGACCCGCTCTCCACCGGCCGCATCGAGGAGCTGGCGGTGGAACTCAAGCAGGAGTACACCGTGGTGATGGTGACGCACAACATGCAGCAGGCCGCGCGTATCTCCGACAAGTGCGCTTTCTTCCTGCTGGGCGACCTCGTGGAGTACGACGACACCGAGAAGCTGTTCAGCAGGCCCGAGGACAAGAGGACGGAAGACTACATCACGGGAAGGTTCGGATAATCATGAGAACTGTATTCGATTCGAAGCTGGAACTGCTCAACGCCATGATGCTGGTGATGGGTTCGGCCATGGAAGAGGCCATCATGACCTCCACCAACCTGCTCGACACCCGCAGCATCGATGCCGCGGAGGCCGTGGTGAAGGGCGACGACGAGATCGATTCGCTCGAGCGCGAGATCGAGGCGCTGTGCATGAAGCTGCTGCTCACCCAACAGCCCGTGGCCAGCGACCTGCGCCATGTGTCGGCCGCGCTCAAGATGGTGGGCGATATGGAGCGCATCGGCGACCAGGCCGCCGACATCGCCGAGGTGATCATGACCTTGGAGGGCGAGCTGGAGCCGCAGCTCTACAAGCACATCAAGAAGATGGGCGAGCAGGGCTGCAAGATGGTGCACGACGCGGTGCAGTCCTATGTGGACAGCGACCGCGAGAAGGCCGCGCTCGTGATCGAGGAAGACCTCCACATGAACGAGCTGTTCGACAAGGCCAAGTGGGACATTACCGAGGGCATCCAGAAGGGCAGCGACAACGCAGGCAACCTCGTGGACTCGCTCATGATCGCCAAGTACCTCGAACGCGTGGGAGACCATGCCAAGAACATCGCGGAATGGGTAGAATACTCTCTTGTAGGCAGATACAAGGGAGAAATCATAGGATGATTTTCTATCTCGAAGACGACGAGAACATCAGGAACCTCACGATCTACACGCTCGAGCAAACCGGGCACCAGACCGTGGGGTTCCCGTGCGCTCGCGACATGTACGAGGCGCTGGAGACGCAGATGCCCGACATGTTCATCTTGGACGTGATGCTGCCCGACGAAGACGGCTTTACCGTGCTGCAGAAGCTGCGCGCGCGTCCCGATACGGCCGACCTGCCGGTGATGATGCTCACGGCCAAGGGCACCGAGTTCGACAAGGTCACGGGGCTGGACGCCGGCGCCGACGACTACATGTCGAAGCCCTTCGGGATGATGGAGCTGGTGTCGCGCGTGAACGCGCTGTTTCGGCGTTGCTCGCGCGGCGGCGCTGCGGGCGCGGGTGCGGGTGTTGGCGCGGGGGCGACTGCGGGTGCGGCGACCCTCGGGGAGCCGGTCGGAGTTGCGCAGACTGGCGGCGATCCCGCCGGCGGCGACCTGGACGACGAGCTGGTGCTCACGCTGGGCGAAGACGCTCAGCACGGGCGCGTGCTCGAGGCCGGCCCCATCAGGCTCGACACATCGCGCTACGAGGTCGCCGTGGGCGGAACGCCCGTCAAGCTCACCCGCAAGGAGTTCCAGATGCTGGCCTTCCTCATGGCCAACAAGGGCATCGTGATCACGCGCGGCCAGCTGCTCGACCGCGTGTGGGGCTACAGCGTGGCCGGCCAGACGCGAACCGTCGACGCCCACATGCAGACCCTTCGCAAGAAGCTCTCCGAGATAGACCCCTCTGTCCACGACCTCATAGAAACGGTGAGGGGCGTGGGCTACAAGATGGTCGGATAGGGGAGGCAAGATGGCTGCGGGCGATGGCGCGGGCAAAGTGGCAGGCGAGGGCGAGAGGGCCGGCACCAGACTCTCCACCCTCATAGGACGCAGGATCTTTCTGGCTTCGGCGTTGCTGATTCTCGCCTGCGGCGTGGCTCTTGCGATGTGCCTCTACGGGGCACTGGGGCAAAACGTGGAGGGCGAGCTGGTGAACGAGACCTCCAGCCTGGCGCAGACCCTCGACCGCTACATCGAGCAGGAGAGCCAGAGCCAGGCCGGGCAGGTTGCCCGCGACGTGCTGTGCAACCAGAACATCGTGGTGGCTCCCGACACGCGCATTACCCTCATCGACCCCGACGGCAGCGTCGTGTACGACAACTCCGCCGACCCCACGATGCTCGACAACCACTCGATGCGCCCCGAGTTCGTGGAGGCATCCACGTCGGGCACGGGTTCGAGCGGCAGGTACTCCACCACGCTCCACGAAGAGACGCTCTACCATGCGATGCGGCTTTCCGATGGCTCCGTGATCAGGCTCGCCAAGGTGCAGTCCAGCGCCATCGGCATGCTGCTCAGCTCGCTTCCGCCGGTAATCGCCATCGTGGCGCTGGGCATCGCGGTGTCGTACTTCGTCGGTCGTCGCACTGCCAGACGCGTCTCGAACGAGATCATGTCGCTCGACCTCGACCACCCCGACCGCAACGCAGACGCGCCCGAGGAGCTGGTGCCGCTGCTCGACAGGCTGCTGGACCAGAAGCGCAAGCTCGATGCGCAGGATGCGGAGCGCCGCCGTTTCACCTCCAATGCGTCGCACGAGCTTAAGACCCCGCTCACCGTGATATCCGGCTATGCCGAGCTGATAGCGGGAGGCATCGCCAAGCCCGAGGACGTGGACAGGTTCTCGGGCATCATCTACGACGAATCCAAGCGCATGAAGGCCATCGTGGACGACCTGCTGGTGCTCAACAGGCTAGACGACATCGGCGACGAGCCCACCACGCTCGACCTTTCGCAGAGCGTGTCGCTCGACGACGTGGCGGCAAGCGCGGTGGACCGTGTGATGTCGATCGCCGCCGGCAAGAACGTGCGCATCTCGCTCGACGTGCCCCGGCAGCAGGGCGCATCGGAGGTTTGCGTGAAGGGCAACCTGCAGATGCTGGAGGAGCTGGCGCGCAACATCGTGGAGAACGCCGTGCGCTACAACGTGGAAGGCGGCAGCGTTGAGGTGTCGGCGTATCGCGACGGCAGCGGCCGCGGCGTGCTGCGGGTGGCCGACACCGGCATAGGCATACCGCCCGAGCTGCGCGAGAAGGTGTTCGAGCGCTTCTACTGCGTGGACGAGAGCCGCTCGCGCGAGACCGGCGGCAGCGGTCTGGGACTGGCCATCGTGAAGCACACTGCGCAGCTCCACGGCGCGCAGGTGGTGGTGAGCGCCAACGAACCGCACGGCACGGTGTTCGAGGTAATTTTCCCCGCGTGAACGCCGCCGGCGCGGCGCAGTCGCGAGGAGCTCATCATCGCGAAGTGCACAGGCGAAGAAGCGCCCCAATCCATGCGTTGCGAATCGGGGCACTTCTTATTGAGGGGAGGTTCTGGGAGGCTTGCCTTCCAGACGATTTGAAGCGCAGATTAAGGAGGGGTGCTACGCATCTATCGCGAGGTTAGCCCCTAGAACATCTCGGCGCTCATCATGTCGATTGCCTTGTCGGCAGCTTCGTAGACTCCGTCGTAGGTTGACTCGGTCATCTGCGCAGTCTGGCATGGCATAAAGTACTGTTTGCCGCACTTCTCGCACATCTCGCGCACGCGGTTGGCAACCAGCTCGGGGGTCCAGTCCTCCACGTCGCAGATGCTGTTGTCGATGCCGGTGAGGAACGAGATCTGTCCGCCGTACTGCTTCACAAGCGCGGGGATGTCGTTGAGGTCGGTTCCGCCCTGCCACACGTCCACGCCAATCTCGATCATATAGGGCACGAAGGTGGCGGCATAGCTGTCGCTGTGGTGGATCACGAACTCGTAGCCGTTGTCGTGGTAGGCCTTGTAGAGGCGCTTGTAGGGGTCGAGGAAGAACTCCTCGAACATGTCGGTCGAGAAGAACGTGGACTTGGCCGATCCCCAGTCGTCATGATGAACCACCGCGTCGGGATGCAGACGCTTCGCCATCTGCTTGAGATAGTCGATTTCCCAGTCCAGTGCCTGCTCGATGATCTCGTGCACCTCGTCGGGGTTCTCGTACATGGCGCACAAGGCGTCCTCCATTCCCATGAGCGCATGCAGATGCTCGAATAGCCCGGGAAACATGATTGGTCCTACCAACACCTCGTCGCGGTCGTAGGTCGCGTAGTCGGCCTCGGCCGCCTGCCACAGCTCCTCGGAGTACTCCAGCGGAGGCGCCTTCACGTAGTCGCGCCAGTTCTCGATGTCGTCGCCGGGGAGCACTGTGAGGCCATCGCCGTGCAGCGGAAAGGCTCCGGGGGTTCCTTCCGGCCAGCACCAGGTGACTCCCCAGAGGTCGGGAAGGCCCTCTTCAATCGGCTCAATTGGATAGTTGTTGGTGGCGTTGAAGGGGTCGCTGTAGGGCATAGCCACGAACTCGAACTGCTTCACGAACCTGTCGGGATTGCCGCCGCGGACGGTTTCGATGAAATTCTGCTTGGGTGTGAGCATTGCTGAATCCTTTCGTTGTTGCGTAGAAATCCAAGGTTGTTTCAGATGAACTCGGCACCTGAATACTGGCACCGGGCATTAATGCAAATTACTTTGCGGTTTTGAGAAAACCCGCCTTGTCGTCGTGGATGCTGGCTCCGATTTCGATTACCAGAATCACCGCCAGGAGAACCGCGCCCATCAGCAGCGAAGAGCCTATGCCGCCAGTAACCTCTATCACAAAAGCCCAGGCGTACACTCCGATTCCCTGAGCTAGCGAGTAATCGAGGGTCATGAGGCCCATCGTCATGCCGTTACCCTTTGCGGGAACGCAGGAACCTGCATAGGCGTAGATCACGGTTAGCATCGTGCCGCAGCAAGCACCGCCGACCACGCTGCACACGATGGAGACCGGCACGCATGGGAATGCCCACAGCATCAGGAGGGAAGCGGCGGTTAGAACCGATGTCACGCATGTGATCTTGCGGCGCAGGTGGGGGTAGAAGAATCCGAACAGCACGCAGGCCACGGCGCTTCCCAAGGTGGTGAAAGAGGTGCAGACTCCGGCAAAAGAGACATCGCCGATGCCGGTTTCGCTCAGGTAAACCGATATGAATCCCTGTTGCAGCTGCCAGACGAAGAACCATACGAAGCACGAGACGAAGAACAGCACCAGCCTAGATATGTACCTCTTGCCGCCGTCGTTGGCGCTTCCATTCTCGCCTTGCGCCGTGTCCGCGTTTTCGTCCTGCGAGAACTTCTTATCGTTGGGCAAGAAGATGCAGGTCATTATCAGCATGGGGAGAGCTACCCAATAGATGTCGTAGGCGAACTGCCATCCGTTGACGGCAAGTATGCCGCCCGCAAGCGTCATGAGCGCTCCCACAGCAGCCATGACGAAGTTGTAGTACCCCATCTGCTTGGAGCGCTTGATTTCGTCTGGGAACATCTTGCTGACCATTGCCATACCCGCGGTGTTGGAAAAGCCGGCTCCGATTCCCTGTATCAGAGCGAAGACCAGAATGAACTCGGGGGTCTGGATGAAGCGGGGTATGACTCCAACCAATATGAGAACGGCCGCTATGACGAGTTCGGCCTTGGCCGAGATGAATTTGAGGATCCATCCGCCCACGATGCCGGACAACGCAATCATGATCAGCGTCCACGACAGCGCCGACGTGATGTAGAACTCGCTGCTGGGAAATGCGACATACAGGTCGTTCAAGATGACGGTGGTCACCAGCTGGCACATTACCGAAAACGTGGTGAACCATAAGGTCACCATAGTCAAGACTATCTTCCATCTGGGCTGGTCATTCATTTTGCATACTCCAATCTCCTTTGTTTCAGGCAATGGCAAACCAGGCACTCGATAGAGCGTATTTCAAAATTTATGCTGATTTACCGGCGGATTTGTCTTTGCGGGTTTAGTTTAGTGCAGCATATGCGTGCAGGTTAATAGACAACAGGCATAGCAAATTCGAAAGTTTATGTATAATATGCCGAAATTTGATGAGCCAAGTTCTGTTGGCGAGAATCGGGGCATGGAGGCAATCGTGAATCTCAATCTGAGTTTTATAGAGGACGGATGCGAAGAGCTTTCCTTCGAGGGTAAGGTTATAGATTCTCCAAATGTCGCGGAGTGCGAGTACCCGCTTTTCGTTAGAGAGCTTCCGCTTCGGCTGGATCCCAAAGTGCTATACGTAACGGATGCAGAGCGGCTGTCCGAATCGGCTTTGCCAAGACTTGAAGAATCTAACGCGCGAGACGGTTCGGCTCATCCTTCGATTCTGTGCAGCGGGAAGCCCGACGATCGATGGCTGCAAGCGCCGATCAACTTGCTTTACACATTGGGATGTCAGTCTGCATCCGACTTGATGAACGACGCAGTGCTCATATTCGCACGCTACGCTCGATGGGAAAGAGATTTGCAGCATGTCGTAGACGACCAGCTGCCAATCGAAGAGCTTGCCAGGCTATCGGTAGACATGTTCGGCAATCCGATTCTCACCGACACCAACTTCTTCGCATCGATATTTCGAGTAGCTCCGGCATGTGCGAATTCTATCGAATCCACATCAGAACACGGCATTTTGGATTCGAAGCAGCTAGAGGACTATATGCGCATAGTCATAAACGGGCAACCAGACACAGGCGGAAAGAGCAGCTTGGACTACGACCTCGACACGATATGCATGCTGCTCGGCGATCCGGACTTTGCAGATGCCCACAAGACGAGGGGGGCGGCTATATATCCCGGGAAACCCTTTGGGTATCGCACGCTTTACTGCAACTGCCGTTTGAACGAAACGCCCGTCGCCCGCATATTGGTAGACGAGGTAATTCGTCCGATAAGAAATAGCGACTACGTGCTGTTGTCTACGCTGGCTGGCTACATCACCAAGATGTGGAGCACATTGGATGCCAACTGCTTCGACCTCCCCAAGGACTACGCGAACGTGGTGGGAGACCTGCTTTCCCACAAGTACGTCGTGCTCGGTCGAATCGAAGCGCTCATGAACGGTATGGGCTGGCATATGGACGACGACTATATGGTCATCCTGCTCGGGAACAGTATCTTTGAGGAAGATGGCGACGATTCTCTAACGCATCTATCGCTGAGCCTCTCGCGCCTCTATCATTTCATGCATTTCACGCGAATGAAGAACCACAGCGTTCTCGTGTGCAACATCACCAAATCCGGAAAGAGCCGAGATGATGTGATCTCTGTCTTGGCCACGCCTCTTCGCGAGCAGATGGTGAGGGCCACGTTCTCGGCCAAGTTCTACGATTTCAAGAGTCTCTACTATTACTACCGCTTGGCGTTGGCAACCGAAAAAGCCGGCATGCGCGAAGATCCGATGATATGGCTTTACCGGCAGGAAGAATATGCGATGAGCTGCGTGATTGACGCATGTCTGCAGGATATGCTTCCCGAAGCCATAATGCCGGATGGGCTTCACGCCCTGATCGCCCATGACGAGAAGAAGGACACCTCGTATGTGGATCTGCTGCGGATATATCTAGACAACGATCGCAGTATAACCCGCACCGCGCGAGAAGCTTACCTGCATCGCAATACCTGCTTGTACCAGGTGGACCGTATAAAAGAAATCACGCATACCGATTTTGAAGATGCCGACGATCGCCTGGTGATGCAGATCGCACTGCGCATCTTGGAGCGCACTGCAAGTGTCGACGAGGATTCCGGCTCCGACGACTAGCACGAGCGGGTGTCGTGTGGCAGCCGCCCGCGCTCGCGGCTGTGCTCCGACGCTACCAGATGCCCATCAGGTGCTGGGCGGCCAGGCTCGTGGCGATGATCCCGGCCCAGCAGCAGGCGCCGAGCGCGATGGGCTTGCCGCCCGTCTTGACCAGCTTCACGATGTTGGTGTTGAGGCCCACGGCCGTCATGGCCATTACGATCAGGAACTTCGACAGCGTCTTGAGCGGCACGAACACGTCGGCCGACACTCCGCAAGCCGTGGCCACCGTCGTGATCACCGAGGCGATCACGAAGTACAGGATGAACATGGGGAACACCTGCTTGAAGGTGATCTTGGTCTTGCCGCCGCTCTCGTTCTTCGCACGGTGCGCGGTCCAGAAGCCCAGCACCAGGGTGATGGGGATGATGGCCAGCGTTCGGGTGAGCTTGACGGTCACGGCCGTGTCGAGCGTGGCGTGGCCCAGGCCGTACATCGCATCCCAGGTCGACGCGGTGGCCGTGACCGACGAGGTGTCGTTCACTGCGGTACCGGCCCACAGGCCGAAGGCGTCGCCCGACGTGGTGTCGAACCCGATGGCCGACCCGATTGCCGGGAACACCAGCGCCGCGATGAGGTTGAAGAAGAAGATCACCGAGATGGACTGCGCCACCTCTTCGTCGGTGGCCTTGATCACCGGAGCCGTGGCCGCGATGGCCGAGCCGCCGCAGATCGACGAACCCACTCCGATGAGCGTCGAGATGCGTCCCGGCACCTTCATCACCTTGCATAGCACGAATGCGATGATGAGCGATGCCGAGATGGTGAGCACGATGATGGGCAGCGAGCGCAGCCCGGTTTGCGCGATTACCGCGAGGTTGAGGCCGAAGCCCAAGAGCACCACCGCGGTTTGCAGGATGGTCTTGGAGGTGAACGAGATGCCCTTGTCGAAGGGCGACTTGTCCTTGAGCAGAAGCGTTACCACCATGCCTGCGAGGATACCCAGGATGGGGCCTCCCACCACGGGAAACGCGTTTCCCAGAAACCAGCACGGCACCGCAATCACCAGACACAGCAGCAAGCCCTTCCAGCTTGCCTTCAAGAACTCTCCCGCTTTCGCACTCACCTTCGGTTGCGCCTCCTAGGTCGCATTTAGTATGTTTTGCGCACGTCCGCGCGTATTGTCGAGCGCCGCGCCTTGTCCTGCTCCTACCTCACGTCTATCTGGCACGAGCGCATGGCCTCCAGCGCCGCCTCGTGCTTCTCGGGCGTGACCCCGGCGCAGCAGCTGACATCCACCGAGATGCTCAGCTCGGGCACCGCCGCCTTGGCCATGAGCGCGTTGGAGATCACGCAGATGTCGGTGCACAGCCCGATGAACTCCACCGACTCCAGGTTGCCCCTAGCATAGGCCGCCAGGATGTCGTCTGCCAGCCTCCTGCTGCCAAAAGTGCCCTTGAGGTACACCGGACTCCGACGGCGGTCGCAGACCTGCTGCATCTGGGGTACCAGCTGCCAGCCCTCGCTGCCCGCGATGCAGTGCGGCACTGGGAGCTTCTTGCCCTCGGAGGTGTCGAGATAGCGCGAGCTGTGCGTGTCCTTGGTAAACACGACGGCGCCCTCGAAGCCCGCAGCCTTCTCGACCATCGCCGGCAGGGCCGCCTGGGCCTCGGGCGTGCCGAGCGCCGCGTCCACGAAGTCGTTCTGCACGTCCACCACCACGAGCCAGCGCCTGGCGTCCGGGCCGGCGGCATCGCCCTCGCGGGTGCCCTCTGCCTGGCTTGCCAGCAGCATGTCGTGGGAGTACTGCCAGAGCGTCTGCGAGTAGGGGAGCCTGATGTAGCTCATGTCCAGCGCATCCAGCGAGATGCGCAGCCGGTCGAGGTTGTCGGAATCCTTGAGAATCTTGTAGACGAGCATCGCGCTGGCGTTAGAGCCGTCGCCGCTGCCTCCGATCGCGTCGGGGTTCTCCTGCATCCAGCTCCCGATGGCGGCGATGCCGACGGTGTCGTCGCGGTCGTGCCACTTGATGGCGAGGTAGGTCCTGGGGTCGAACTCCATGCCGGTGGCCTCGCAGTATTCGCGGTAGTGCTCGGCTCCTCGGTCGCCATGTCCCTGGTCGAGTCCGCCCGACAGGCGCCTCGTGTCATGGAACGCCGCCGCGGCCATCAGCGCGTCGATGTCCTTGGACAGCAGCCCTTCGTGGCTGGCGATCTGCGTGGCCAGCACCAGGGTGCGCGCCCAATGCGCCTGCTGGTGGATCGGCCCACCGAACGGCCAGTAGTCGATGTCGCACATCATGGATGCCATCCATTCGAGGCATCGTCCGCGCAGGCTCTGGTCGTCGAGCATGTCGAGTATGTTCTCTAGCATCTTTGGCCTCCTGTGCCAGTGGGGTTGTTGCCGAGTCCTGCTGCATTTGCGATGCCCGAAGCGTGCGAGCCTGCGATTGGAAGCGCGAAGAAGCGCTTGTACAGCTCGATTTCGTCCGGCGAGTCGATGCTGGAGAAGAAGCGCACCTCGCCGGTTCGCCCGGGCTGCGCGCCCACGAGGGTTGCGGTCATCCCATCTGCGCTCGGGCTTTGCACGAGCAGGTTCGACCTCTCCAGCACGTGCATGAGCTGCATCGCGGTGCCGGCGTTGCCGTCGAAGAACCTCACGTCGCCCAGCACCTGCCGTATCTGCTCCTTCACGAACGGATAGTGCGTGCATCCCAGCACGACGCTGTCCACCTTGCCGCGGTAGCGTCCGACCAGCCGGTCGATAAGCTCGACGAGGTCGCTGTCTCCCAGACGGCCCTGCTCGATGCGGTCGGCCAGCCCGGTGCAGGGCACCTCGATCACGTTGGAGCCGCTGCCGTACTCGCCCAGCAGGCGCTGGAACTTCTCGAGCCTGAGCGTGACCTCGGTGGCCATCACGAGGATGGTGCCCCCGTGGCTCGCGGCCGCGGCGGGCTTGAGCGCAGGCTCGATGCCGATGATGGGAATCTGCGGATACGCGGCGCGCAGCTGGTCGGCCGCAGTGCTCGTTGCTGTGTTGCACGCGATCACGATGGCCTTGCACCCGCTCTCCACGAAGGCCTTCGCGATGCGGCTCGAAAGCCCGAACACCGCCTCGTAGGGCTTGCTGCCGTAGGGGGCATGCGCCGAGTCGCCGAAGAACGCGAAGTTCTCGCCCGGCATTAGCGCCGCCATCTCCTTGAGC